>DBYF01000109.1 GCA_002310155.1 Mageeibacillus sp. UBA1193
TTTTTGAAAAGCACTCTTCTCGGAAAGCACTCGTCCCGCAGGATCAATCGTCGCTCTTCACGACCTTATTTCTGCCGGTCTCCTTCGCGGTATAAAGACGAGCATCGGCAGCGCTGATGTTCTCTTCGATCGACTTCTTCGGATCAAAGAGCGCGACACCGAAACTCATCGTGCAGCGGATCGTTGTGCCGTCCGCGTCGATATCGGAATTCATGAGCTTCACACGGACCTCTTCCGCCTTCTCCGCGGCAGCATCGAGATCAGTATCTCTCATGACCATGACAAATTCCTCGCCGCCCCAGCGGTATACGGAATCATTCTCACCACAGCAGGACTCGACCAGCTGGGATGCAAACACCAGCACATCGTCGCCCGCGTTATGGCCGTATGTGTCGTTGACTCTCTTGAACTTATCGATATCACAGATGAATACGGACATCGTCTTTCCGGAATCCGGAAGGAGATAGTCCTTGAACTTTCCGCCGAAGTCGAAGTAGAAACCCATGCGGTTCTTAAGACCGGTCAGGCGGTCATGGTGGGACTCTTCGAGGAATACTTCGGACTCGAGTGCGATACCGCAGACGAGAGCCGCAAGAGACAGTTTCTTTCCGTCTTCTTCCTCATCGAAACCCTTATCATCATTCTTATTGATCAGCTGAAGTGCGCCGATGAAATTTCCGTTGATATCGGCTACCGGAAGTACAAGAACGGACTTCGTGACATAGCCGGTCTTCTTATCGATGCTCGGATTGAAATCCGGATCGGAATACGGGTCGTTCGTGATGACGGTCTTTTTCTCACGAAGGGACTTTCCGACGAGACCTGTCGTGTCCGGCATTACGATCCTGTCGACCGCGGTTGCCGACATCGTCCACAGCTCACCCTTTCTCTTGTCCCATTTCCAGAAGCTTGCGCGGTCCGCGTCGACCAGAGTCTTCGCGAGTTCCGTAAGGTAGTAGAACAGCATCGCGTGATCCTTGCGGCTGCTGACACACATGTCCTTATACAGTCTGTCCGTGATGTTGAAGATATTCCCTAAAAGCTTCCCGTTATCGTCCATTATCAGTTCTCCTCAAGCGGGGCAAATTCTGCGCCGGTATCCTTCATGACCTGAGCGATCTCGTACTCGTCATCCATGTGCATGAGGAATACTTTTACGCCCTTCTTCGTCAGCGCGGCTGCCTTCTTCTTTAAGTCTTTGCAGTAGATATGAACAGCAGAGCTGTACGCGGATACTTCAGTATAGAGGTATGTACCCTTGGTCAGGTGCTTTTCGAACGGCTCAAGAGAACCGGTATCACCTGTATAGACGACATTCGTTCCGTCGATATTCAGTACGAATCCGAAGCACTTTCCGGCGAGCTCCTCGGTATGCGGAGTAACGATCGCTTCCTTGAACCAGTCTTTCTTGAGGTTCTTCACCTCGACGAGTGTGTACCAGGAATCGTTACATCCTTCGATGTTCTTAAGATAGTACTTCAGGTTATTGTAGACTTCCTTCGAAGGCGCGACGACCGTAACAGGTGTCTTTACGACGAAGTAGTTGTAATCGATAAACATGCCGACGCCGCCACAGTGGTCACCATGGGTATGTGTCACGAGAATATAGATGTGATCATACTCGGAAAGATTCTTTCTCTTGATCGACGGTAGTGCCGTCATCGGGCAGTCCAGAAGGACGAGATCCCCTCCACTGACGAAATAGGCACAGTTGTGATCATCTGCAAAAGCAGATCCTCTTCCAAAGAAACGTAGCATACTTTAATCCTCCGGTCCAATAAGTTTTAAAACTTCAAACCCCTCGGCTTTCCCCTTAAGTTTAATAGTATCACCAAGTGATTCATATTTCATCCTGTCTCCGAGTTTTTCTGCTACCACGCGGCTGATATAGACCGTGCTGCCCGGTGCATTTGCCTCGAGACGGGCTGCCGTATTGACGGTATCGCCGATCGCCGTGTAGTCCATGCGCTTCTCCGAACCCATGTTACCGACAACGGCAGGTCCGAAGTGCACACCGACACCGACGTGCAGCTCTTCGTTGATCTCTTCTTTCAGTTTTGTATTGAGCGCCTCTGCTCCTTCGACGATATCGAGCGCTGTCTTGGCAGCGAGGTATACCGGATCCTCTTCCGGAAGTGGCGCGCCCCAGAAGGCCATCGTCGCATCACCTACGAACTTGTCGAGGGTGCCCCTGTTCTTCTCGATACAGGAACTCGTCATGGACAGGTACTGGTTAAGGATGTTTACGACCTCTTCCGGCGAGAGTCGTTCGGACATTGTCGTAAAGCCACGGATATCTACGAAAAGCACTGCAATATCACAGAGCTTGCCTCCGAGCTTCAGGCTGTCAGTACCTTCCTTCAGGATCTCTCCTACGATGCTCGGCGCGACGTATCTCTCAAAGGTTCTCGTAACAGTCTGTCTGGCGATCGCCGCGCGGATATAGCTGCCGGCGACAGAGATGATGAACAGCACCAGGACGCCAAGCGGGATCCACAGGATATGCGTGATGTATCCGGACGAGTAAAGAAGCACTGATCCGCCGATGCCGAGGACCAGGAACAACAGAAGGAGCGGCACAGTGACCAGGAGTCTTCTGTTATAGCAGAAAAAGAAGAATGCGAAGCAGACGACACCCAGCACGAGAAGCTGTACGGTGTCGGAAGCTTCTGTTTTATAATTTCCGTCCAGGAAGCACTGTGCCACGTTCGCCTGATACTCGACGCCGTACATCGGCTTGGACTTGTCGATCGCTGTGGTATACGCATCCTGAATGCCCGTAGTATAAAGTCCGATGAATACGAGTTTTCCGGCAAAAGCACTCGCAGGTAGCTTTCCTTCGATCAGCTGGTTTAATGAGTATCCGTCATAGAATCCTTCCGGCTTTGCGGAGAACGGTACATAGAATTGGCCTCTCGCATTGACAGGCGGATCTTCGATCGTGATCCCGTTCTTGTCCGCATAGATCTTCGCAGCCTGATATGCCATCGAGTAGACACGCTGTCCATCCGGCTCGACATAGAGGACCGCATGACGGAGCACGCCATCCTTGTCCGGGAGCGCGTTGATATGTCCTAAAGTGGCAGATGCTTTCAGTTCATCGTACGGTTCTTCGTATCCGACGATCGCATAGTCTTCGATCGTGACCGCCTTCGATCCGAAAGTGATCTTCGTGTCGAATTTCACGGTCGTCGCGGTAACTACGCAGCCGAGGTTCGCCGCCGCGTCGGCAAGACGCTTATCGGCTTCTTCCGTCGTCGTACCCATGTACTGGACATCGACCGCGACCGAGGCCGGCTTATTCTTCGGATCTCTCGCGAGAGCCTCAAGTGCCGAAGCCATGATGGTTCTGTCCCAGGTCTGGTAGGGTCCGTATTTTTCGATATCCTCGTCTGTGATACCGATAATAACGATGTCGCCCGGGACAGTTTCCGGAATTTGAAAAAACTTATCCTGCATCCACAGATCCGCGGCTCTGAAGAAACCTCTCCCGCAGAGAAACGTGATCAATACTGCGCCGACGAGCGCAAACAGGATTTTCTTATTCGTTTCGTTCTTCATATGATCAACCCGGGATGGAATAGTAGACGATCGGGTCATCCTCTTCTAAGTAGACCAGATCAAAGCCGCCTACGTCATTCTCCACGCGATCCAGATGGATCCAGTCCTCATTTATGTATCCCAGATACTCAAACTCAAGTGCACCATCTCCGCTGGAGATCGTGTGTCTGAGAATATAGATCTCTCCATTTCCTTCCGGATCCCAGTATTCCTTAGAGTATCTGTCATTCTCGCCGTCCTCCGGGATCTCAGGTCCGTCAGACGGTTCCTCGGTTTCACCCGGTTCGGTCTCCTTGCTCTCTGACTCAGAAGACTCGGACTTGGATGGCTCGGATGACTCGGATTTAGAAGGCTCAGATGATTCCGACTTGGATGGTTCGGAAGACTCAGACTGAGAAGGTTCTGAAGATTCCGGCTTAGAAGGTTCAGATGACTCAGAGGATTCCGACTCGGAAGGCTCAGAAGACTCAGACTGAGAAGGGTCAGACGAACTATCCGACGGCTTCGGAGTCGGGGTCGGGGTCGGCTTCTTCTTCGGCTTCGTAGTCTCACCCGGTTCAGATGTGCCTGACGGGTCCTGATCTGACGGCTCGGAAGACTCCGGTTTAGATGAATCCGACGGCTCGGATGTTTCACCCGGATCTGTCGGGTCATCGCCGCTCTCACTCGGGTCCGTCTCCTTGATAAAAGCGTTCGGATCCTTCGCGAGCGCCAGGATCTCTTCCTTGCTCCAGCCGGTATCCGCGCAGACCTTATTAAGGAGATCCTCATTCTCCGCGAGCATACTCAGTGTGAATTCGTTGAGTTCATCGACTTCGATCTCTTCTTCTTTGAAATCGACCGTATCCTTCGGTCTGTCGTTGAAAGTATATACTGTGACCTTATGTCCGGCCTCGCAGTCGGTTTCCTTGACCTCACCGGTATCCGGGTTCTTCGCGACAATATGGACTTTACCATCGGTGATGATGACCGAGGGTCTTCCCTGTTCATCACAGAATACATATCCGGAAGTACCACGAATGCCGACCGTCATGGTCGTTGTGCTGATCTCGAAAGATTCGTCATCGGAGAGTTTCTCAGTGACCTCGAAGTACAGACCGCCCTTCGTGAGCTTGAGTTCGAGTTTCTTGTTTTTCTTCTTGAATTCCGCGCGGCTGTCATTCTGGAGCGTGACGATCTTCGTATCGTCAAGTCCGACGGAAGCCAGTCCGTCAGCGCCTGTATTCAGCGCGTCGCCGCTTTGGAAACGGATATTGTCGATGACCGGCTTCTGTTTGCCGTTTCCATCCTCGATATTGACAGTTCCCTCGACACGAAGGAGTCTCATTGTCGTCGCGGTGTATCCGCCCTTATTCATCAGGAGGCAAATTATAACGACCGCTGCGATGACCACAACGATCACACTTGAAAGGATGATCTTCGTCTTCAGCGATAATCCCTTGATTCTATCTATCAGCACCATACGATGTACCCTCTACCCCATCTTAAGTATGACACCTCTATTTTATTACAAAAGCACTTGTAAATAAACCCGTTCTGCAAAAACCGGCGGGATCAGATATGCATGATCATGTCCTTGTATTTGGTGACTTTGTCCTCAAATCCGACCTTCTTATAGACCGGATATCCGTCATCCGTGGCAGAGAGAGTCAGCCTGCAAATGCCGAGCTGCTTAGCCGCGTCGATCATCTTCTCCATCAGCTTCGTGCAGATCCCGGATCCTCTGTATTCCGGCTCCGTATACACACTGAGGACGTCTCCGACAAGTCCGCTCGGCATCTTCGGGCTGCAGGGTTTTTCGATAGTGATCAGGAGCACCTGAGCCACGATATGTCCATCCGCTCTGGCCACGAAAGAGAACGTGTTCTGGTTGAGGTTCCTTTCGAAGAAGTCCGGAAGGAAATTCTTCATCATTCTTTCATCGTCCTCACTGAGCGATCCCAGATCCTCACGGGTATAGGCGATACGAAGCCTCACCAGCTCCTGAATATCTTCTTTATCCGCAACATCATAAACAACGTCCATAGGTCTTCTCCTTTTTCACTCGAATATCATATCGATCCTTCGCTTGATCTCATCTTCTCTTTCGTAGATATAACGGATGCGGGCGATCGTGTTTCTGACTTCACTGATTCCCATCTTCCTGTCTTCTTCATCTAAGCATTCATCGAGGGCTCTTGTAATGTTGAACTCCAGCCACTCGATCCATGTATAGGCGACGCCGAAGATGTCCTTATATGCGCGAAAAGCACTCGTACTTGAAGCTCTGTACCCTCTAAAGAATGCTCCCACTTTCTCATAGTCGAGCGTCATGGTCGTGATACCGCTCCATTGAAGCGCCAGCTGCAGCACAGATGACGCGGGGTTTCCGTAATCGAGGCACTCTAAGTCAATGACATAGGGCTTCCCGTCGTCCCACATGACGTTCTTCGGATCCATGTCCTCGTCGATGATCGTCTCGATATCCGGAAGGTTTCTTCTTCCTTCATTCAAGGCTTCCTGCGCATAGGAAAGAAGCTCTGCGTTCTCCTTCAGGAGTCCCACGATCTCACTTCCCTGCTCTTCCGCTTTTGCGATGAATTCATCCCAGCCGATAGCGCTCAGTTCAGGTTCTTCGTGAGGGATCTTCCTTTCCTCGATCGCGTGGATCTTCGCCTGGATCTCTCCTGCAAGATAGCACTGCTCCGGTGTGATATTGTCCCAATCCGTAATTTGTCCGTTCTGCCAGTGGAAGATATAGAAGTATTCACCGTCCTGCTCCTGCATCTTCTTTCCGCCGATCGTGATCGAGGGAACAATATCAATGCCGGATCTTTCGAGGACCGCTTCGAGTCTTTCCGCTTTTTCGTAGTTATCCATAACGCCGGGACGCTTCAGGATCTCCCGATTCAAGTGCTTGACAGCATATATACTATCGGCGGTCTTCACCCTGTACATGCGATGCATAAAGCCCCCGGAAACCGAAGTGATCTCCGACACCACGTTTCCGAGTGCTTTTGCAGCAAAAAGATCCTGCATTTTACGATGAACCGCTTCCATGATCACTTCTTCCAGACGCTTCTAAAGATCTCTCTTTTCTCGCCCTGGTAATCGCCTGTTCCTTCGAAAAGCACCTCAAATCCGCACTTCTTGAGGACATGTACAGAAGCGATGTTTTCGCTTAAGCAGACGCCGTACACTTCGTTCGCACCGACAACATCACTTAATACCGGAAGGAAAGCCTTGACCGCTTCGGTCGCATATCCGTTTCCGGTGTATTTCTTTGCGATGTGATAGCCGATCTCCCATGTGCCGTCATCGAGCGGGACCATCTGCATATAGCCAATATTAAGATCACCGTCTTTCGTGATCACGGGATAGACCAGCGGTCCCTCTGTATTTCCGTACTGGGACATAAGGAACTCGATAGTCTCTTTCGCTTCATCGACCGTCCCGAAAACTTCGTCCGGGACGAATCTGCGGGTATCTTCATCAAGTGAGTTCTCATGCACGGCCAGTGCCATATCCATGGTGAACTCGGTAATAACTAAACGTTCTGTTTCTATTTTCATTATTTCTCTCCTGTTGTTTCGTCCGGCCACAAACTGGCCGTTCATTCTTACTGCTTACTTGTATCGATCCAGAATCTCTTCAATGTCGCGCCATCGACTTCGATGGTCTTTTCAAAAACACCGCCGTTCCGAAGGATCGTCTTCTCGCTCGCGGTATTGCCTTCATCGCAGGTCACGAGCATTCTTTCGATCCCCAGTGCTTTTGCCTTCTGGATATTCAGACGGAGCATCTCCGCCGCATACCCCTTACCACGTTCCGAAGGACGCACGGAGTAGCCGCAGTGTCCACCCCAGGTGCCGAGGATCGGATGGTCGATGTGATGGCGAAGATCGATCACACCGACCACACGGTCATCACTTTCTCTTACGGCCAGAAACATGTGGGAAGGAACCTCCACACCTGTCTCCCGGCATGTCGCGGGATCCTTCCGAAGCTCGCTGATACGGATCCACTCCTGCGCCGTGGAAGACTGCTCCAGGGACATGCAGCCGGCGAAGCGGTCATCGTTATCCGCGTCCATCTCCAGGACTTCCTTACGGAAATCCCAGATCTGGTCAGCGTAATGCATATCCGGTTCGACTAAACGAAGTATATCCATATTTCTCCTTAAAGCCCGAAGACCTTTTCTGCCAGTTCGACAGTCTCTTCCTGCGTTCTGTTCTCATCTCTGTGGATGACTGCAAAGCCCGAATTCTCAAACTCGTCATAGCTCTCCTTCGAGTGAAGGAGCTCGAGCATCCTTCTGTAGTTATCGAGAGCCGCCTGCGGGTCCGGTTCCTCGAGCATCAGCTTATAGAGGAACTGCTTTTCCGGATCCGGACGGTCGAAGAATCTCGAGATCGCGATCTGAGGGTCCGACATCATGACGAGCACATGCTTTTCGTCCGTGATCTTATGCAGTGTCTCGATACGGATATTCGTATCCACGAAGATCAGTTTCCCCTGTGTTTCCGGCTTCGGAAG
>DBYF01000015.1 GCA_002310155.1 Mageeibacillus sp. UBA1193
AGAATGCCGCGACGGCTGGCGGCGCCGATCCCTCCGAAGAAGGAGAGAGGCACGGACACCACGAGCGCGCATGGGCAGGAGACCACGAGGAAGATCAGGCCGCGGTAGATGCTGCCGGAGATCCCAAGGTCAGTGAAGATCGCGCAGACCGCTGCGATCAGGACCGCCAGGAGGACGACGGCGGGGGTATAGATACGGGCAAATTTTGTAATGAACTTTTCGGAAGCCGCTTTCTTATCCGTGCTGTTCTCGACGAGTTCGAGGATGCGCGCGACCGTGCTGTTCTCATAGGCGGTCGTAGTCGTGACCTTGATCGCGGAGTTGATGTTGATCGACCCGGAGTATACGGGCGATCCGACGGTGGCCTCGACAGGGAGGCTCTCACCGGTCAGCGCCGCGGTGTTAAGAGATGTGGTTCCCTCAGCGATCACGCCGTCGATCGGGATCTTCTCGCCGGGCTTGACCAGCACGACTTCGCCGACTTCGACCTCGGACGGATCGACTTCCTCTTCGGTGTTGTTTCTGAGCACGATGGCGGTGTCAGGGCAGATGTCCATCATGGCGGCGATCGACTTCCTGCTCTTGCCGACGGCGATGCTCTGGAAGAGTTCGCCGAGCTGATAAAAGAGCATGACGGCGGTTGCTTCGGGGTATTCTCCGATGACGAAAGCACCGGCGGTGGCGATCATCATGAGGAATTCCTCGTCGAGAAAATCACCCGTGCCGATCTTTTTGATTGCACCGATTACGACGTCGTAACCTACGATCAGGTAGGGGATAAGATAGAGGACGATCGTTGCTGCACGGCGAAGGGCCGGCGCGGCGCCATCTTCGGCTTCCCCGAAAATGCTTCCCAGAATATCAGAAAGCGGAAGAAAATGCAGCACCACCAGCAGCACGGCCGCTGTGATGATTCTTGTTAAAGTTTTCTTCTGCTTTCTGGTCATGTTCTTCAGTTCCTTTTTCTTTTATGGAAGTGCGCTTTGTTTATCAGACGCGCGGCTTACTTACATTATAATTCTGCAGTCGGGCTCGACCTTCGCGATGCACTTGACGGCGTCCTTAAGTACTGTGTCGAACTTATCGTCATCGGCCTCGAGGATCATCTTCTGTGCCATAAAGTTGATGGAGCACTTGGTGACACCCGGGAGCTTGGAGATGGCATCTTCCATCTTCGCGGCGCAGTTCGCGCAGTCGAGATCTTCGAGTTTGAATGTTCTTTTCATGTGTTTATCCTCCGATTTCTTTCCTTCCGAAAAGCACTCGTACCGGCGTGCTGTTCAGGAGTTTATCTCTGTTCTTGTGGCGACAACATATGAACAACCATTCATATGTCTGTCAATTCATATGATACACCATTTTGCAAGAATGTCCAGTACTTTTTTGTAAATATGTGAAGAAGGCATGAAGGGTAGTAGTTTACTGCGTTTGAATGTTAGTTAACCATGAAAGGAAAAGTGGTTGACTAACGGAATGATTAGTGATATCTTTTCTCTGAACTCGGGAGAAAAGCGTGACGCAGTAGGCGGCCGACGAAGCCCGGGAAAGCTTGAAAGGGCGAAAACATGAAACCACAGAACACCAAAGAAGCGCTGCTGGTGCTTTTTGAGAAGAATAAGGGAAAGTACTTCTCCGGCGAGGAGATCGCGGAGAAACTCGACGTATCACGCACGGCTGTGTGGAAAGCAGTCGAGTCGCTTCGTTCTGACGGGTATCCGATCGAGGCGGTGAAGTCGCGCGGATACTGTCTGTCGCCGGACACGGACATCGTGTCGGGACAGGGCGTCGGCAAGTACCTGGATGAGAAGCTTGACCTCGACTTCGAGGTGTTCGATGAAGTCGTTTCCACGAATACTATGTTAAAAGAAAAGGCCGCGGCAGGCGCGCGTGAAGGCACGGTTGTGATCGCGAATTCGCAGACCGGCGGCAAGGGCAGGCTGGGACGCTCGTTCTATTCTCCGATGAATACGGGACTTTATATCAGTGTGCTTTTGAGACCGAGCGATATTCCGCCGCAGCAGGCATTGAAGATCACGACGATGGCGGCGGTCGCGGCATGCAAAGCGATCGATTCGGTGGTCATCGTCGGTGCGCAGGACGAAAGCCCGACGGGAGCGAAGAAGAGTGCAAAGCGCTCGAAGAATGCGGAAGTAGAACTCCCGCAGATCAAGTGGGTGAACGATATTTTCTATCACGACCGGAAAGTCGTGGGTATCCTGACGGAAGCGTCGATCAGCATGGAAAACGGGAACCTCGAGTATGCGGTCCTCGGCATCGGCTTTAACGTGTATGCGCCGGAAGGCGGATTCCCGGAAGAGATCAAGGATATCGCCGGCGCGATCCTCCCGGAGAGAACAGCGGATGCGAAGAATAAGATCGCGGCGGAATTCCTGAATTCATTCTTCGCGATCTACCGCGACGCGAAACATCTGAAATATGAGAAAGATTATAAGGCACGATGCCTCGTGCTCGGAAAGGACGTCGACGTGATCCCGACGGGCGGCGGGGAGAAGCGCCGCGCGAAGGTCCTCGACATCACCGGCGACTGCAATCTCATTGTGAAATACGAAGACGGAACGAAGGCCACTCTTTCCTCGGGCGAAGTCAGCGTCCGTCCGACCAAACGCGCGAAATGAATCGTGATCCGCGAAGGCCTATGCCGCGCGAAGCATGCCCCAAAACACATATAGAAGGTGAAACACTTTGAAGAATTCCAACCGCGAAAAGATCAACAAAATTACTCTGGTGGCGATGTTTGCCGCGCTTGCGGCGATCGGTGCTTTTATACGGGTACCGTTCCCGATGCTGTCGTTCACACTGCAGATCCTCTTTACCACGATGGCTGGACTTCTGCTCGGCGGAGAACTCGGCGCGCTGTCGGTCGGGATGTATATCCTGCTCGGCCTGATCGGACTTCCGATCTTCACCGGCGGAGGCGGACCGGCGTACGTTCTGCAGCCGAGTTTCGGTTACCTTCTCGGCATGATCGCGGGTGCTTTTGTCACGGGAAAACTCACGCAGACGAAAGACGGGAAACCGAGTTTTCTTCGCATCATTCTCGCGTGCTACGCGGGTCTTCTGGTGATCTATCTGATCGGCGTGCCGTACCTCTATCTGGTGTGCCGCTTCCACCTCGAAAAGACCATCGGCGCAGACGTCCTGCTGACGAACTATTTTCTCGTGTTCATGCCGACGGATTCGATCAAGATGGTCATCGCCGCGATGATCGGACACCGTCTGATCCCGGTGCTCCGAAAGAGTGCGAAAAAGCCCGAAATTTCCGATGCGGAAGAGCCTGCGAATTGATCAGCGAACAGGCTCAGATCGCGGACGGGGAAGAGAGCGAATAACTTCCGTCCTCGCCTAAGATATCGTATGTGAAACCGCCGTTTTCCGATGCTGAAAAAGCATACGTGAGGACGGCTTTTCTTTCCTTTAGAAGAATGTTGAAACGGATCTCGGGATCGAGATAAGTCCCGTTACCGGCGGTCTTCTTCGGCGGCTTCCCGGGATAGCGGACATCGTATCTGCGTTCACCGTTTTCGAGCAGATGAATCATCTCAAGAGCATTCTTTTCCGATACATTTGTATTCCTGTCGAAAAGCACCCATACCCGGTCGGTCGTGCCTTCGTGGTTGTTGCGGTATTCACCCCAGATGCGCATGCACTCTTCGTCCATAAACTTCTGGATCTGCGCCTCGCGGTGCATATTGATCGTGTACTCGGCATTCGCTTTCAACTCGTCTTCGATCTCATCAACATGCTGCTCGAGTGTCGGGAACGGCCCCCAGCAGTAATCGGAAAGAAGCTGCAGCGCATCGTCTTTTACTTCGATGGGATTAGGAGAAACGATCACGGTCTCAAGTAGCTGGATCAGATCTTCTTTGAAGGAAGAAATATCCTGCTTATAGTAAGGATCCATGAACCAGTCGAGGCAGAGAAGAAGGCTTCTTTTCTTCTCTGTATCCGATCCCGTCAGGACCTGCCGGATCGCTGAGATCCCGCCCTCTCTGACGAGCTTTCTTTCTTCTTCCGTATATGAAACATAACTGCTTCCCATGTATCTTTTCTCCAAGAAAAACACTTAGTATACTGCGAGTACTTTTAAAAATCTGATACTCATATGATACAATAAAATACAGTTGCGAAAAGTGCTTTTCGCACGGGAAAAACTATGAAGTAGAGTGAGGATGTGACTATGAAGATCGGTTGTGTAAAAGAGATCAAGAACAATGAGTTCCGCGTCGGCCTGACGCCGGACAACGTAAAAGCCTACGTGGCGGCCGGCCACCATGTGTACATGGAAAAGGGCGCGGGCGTCGGTTCCGGTTTTTCGGACAATGAGTACGTCGATGCGGGCGCGTCGCTGATCGACAACGCGGCCGATGTATGGCACCTTGTGGACATGATGGTCAAGGTCAAGGAGCCGCTCCCGGAAGAGTATCCGCTGTTCAGAGAAGGTCTCATCCTCTACACATATCTGCACCTCGCGGCAGACAAAGAGCAGGCGGACGCGCTTCTCGCCGGTAAGGTGAAGGCAGTTGCTTACGAGACTCTGCAGGAAAAGGACCGTTCGCTTCCGTGTCTGGCTCCGATGTCACAGATCGCGGGCCGTCTCTCCATTCAGGAAGGCGCGAAGTATCTCGAGAAGAAGTTCGGCGGTGAGGGTATCCTGCTCGCCGGTGTTCCGGGTACTCCGAAGGCAAACGTTGTTATCCTCGGTGGCGGTACCGTTGGTATGAACGCGTGCAAGATCGCTGTCGGTATGGGTGCGAACGTTACGATCCTCGACGTTAATCTCAAGAGACTTGAGGAACTCGACAACATGTTCGGCGCGCACATCCAGACGCTCGTAAGTAATGATTCCAATGTTGAACGTGTCTGCAAGGATGCTGACCTCGTCATCGGTTCTGTTCTGATTCCGGGCGGCTCTACACCGAAGCTCTTTAAGAAGAAGTATCTGCCGGAAATGAAGGACGGCGCTGTATTTGTTGACGTTGCGATCGACCAGGGCGGATGCGGTGAATCTTCTCACGTTACCACACACGATGATCCGGTCTACATCGAGGACGGCGTCGTTCACTACTGTGTAGGTAATATGCCGGGCGCGGTTCCGAGAACAAGTACGATCGCTCTGACAAACGCGACACTGAAGTACGGTCTTCAGATCGCGGAGGCAGGTCTCGAGGAGGCTTGCAAGAAGAGCGAAGTCATCACATCCGGTGTCAACTGCTATGCAGGTAAGTGCACGAACAAGAACGTCGCTTCCGCACTCGGTTATGAGTACACCGAGCTGGCTGGTCTGATGTAAGTTGCGTCACGCTCCCGGTGGGCGCGGCCGGCTGTGATGTGCAGCTCTGCTGAAGTGTATATTTGAATTGATTTGTGAAAAGGACTGCTCCTTCGTGGGGTGGTCCTTTTTCTTCGGGGACAAGTGCTTTTCGCGCATCTTTAGAGGACTCTATTTCGGGAAGCGTTCAGTAAAGAATGATTGAAGATGCAGGCGTCAAATGGTAAAATTACGTTGATAAATCCAAAAGACACGGGAGGATATTATGGGACTTTTTGATAAGAAATTCTGCGACTTCTGCGGAAACAAGATTGGTCTTCTGGGCAACAAGAAACTTGAGGACGCGAACATGTGTAAGGACTGCGCGAGCAAACTTTCTCCGTGGTTCTCCGAGCGCCGCCACAGCACAAAGGCGGATATCGATAAGCAGCTCGAGTATCGTGAGCAGAACAAGTCGGCCGTCGCTTCTTTTAACGCATCGAGAACTCTCGGCACCACGAGCACAAAGCTCCTGATCGACGACAGCGCCAGAAAGTTCATGGTTACCTCTGCGAAGGATCTTAATGCGGCGAACCCGGACGTTCTCGATTTCTCGCAGGCTCTCGGCTGTGACCTCGACGTGAAGGAACACAGAAACGAGATCAGAAGAACCGACAGCAACGGAAAGTCCGTCAGCTACAACCCGCCGAGATATAAGTATTCTTACGAATTCCACGCGATCATCCGCGTCAACCATCCTTACTTCGACGAGATGAAGTTCGCTCTTTCGAACGGCAGTATCGAAGTCGGTGAGCAGCCGATGAACCCCGGTCAGAGCGGTGGCTGGAGCGTTACACGTTCCGGTTTCAACATCCTCGGCAACAAGATCGATGAGTACTACAAGGCAGTAGACTGCGGTAACGAGATCAAGGCGGCGGTTGATGCGATGAAGTCGAGTGGCGGTTCGGCAGCATCCGGAGAAGAAGAATTCCTTCAGTCGCTGCAAAAACAGGCTGACGAATTGAGAGCCCAGATTGAAGCTCAGAGGGTGCAGGGAAATCCTGATCCGACTCTCCTGACTCAGTTTATGCAGGTGCAGCAGCAGATCGCGCTGATCTATGCCAGCCGGCAGCAGGGCGCATTTGGCGGCGCCAACCTGGCAATGGGCGCCACAGGTATGGGTGCAGGTCAAATGGGCGCAGCCGGTATGGGTGCAGCTGGTATGGGTGCAGCCGGAATGCATAGTATTGGCGCAGGTATTCTGATGCAGCATGGTCTCCAGCAGACTCCTCAGCAGGGGGTCGGTCAGCCGATGCAGCAGGGCTTCCAGCAAATACCTCAGCAGGGTGGCATGGCTCCGGGAATGACAGTCACATGTCCGGCATGCCAGGCGACCACAAAACTCGGCGCCGCCGGCATCTGCATATATTGCGGAACCAAGATCATCTGATCTGAGTTTGAAATAAAAGATTCAAGGAGCATCTCCGGGAGGAGGTGCTCCTTTTATGTGTCCGATCCGATATAGTGATTCCTATGTTTTTTGCCACAGATGAGTGTTCGCAACGTAGCGTGGCTTGTTTATGGGGGTGAATATAACTTCTACTTATAAATGTCGCTATTTTGACTTTAAAACCCTTAGAATCTTCGATCGCAAAAACGCCGATATGACTAAATCGGAGAAACCCTCATTTTAGTCATATAGGGTAGGGGGTATGCAGGGTGTTTTTCCGCCGAAAATGGAGCTCCGGATGCTGATTCCTCTCGAAAAGCACTCGTGGAAGAGTGCTTTTGGCGCGGAAATAGACAAAACAGCGCGAAAAATCCTGATATGGCCCGAAAAAGATATGACTAAAATCGGAAAATTGAAAATCCGACATATCGAAGATTGACATATACCCCCGGGGGGTATAGAATAGCAAACAGAAAGTATACCCCTGGGGGGTATCCGTAGCGAACACGAAACAACAACCAACAAGTGAACCAACTGAAAGGGGAAAACATATGGCACAGACCAAGAAATGCCCGCATTGCAGTGATAGAAAGAAGCACCGCTCGGAAGAGGAGAAGAAGGATCTGCTCAAGCGCCTTCGCCGCGCTGAGGGACAGATCCGCGGGATCGAGAAGATGATCGAGGACGATGCGTACTGCCCGGACATCCTGACGCAGGCCGCTGCGGTCACGGCGGCGCTCAACAGCTTTAACAAGGAGCTGATGGCGTGCCACATGCGAAGCTGCGTTGCGGACGACATCCGCGCGGGCAAGGACGAGGCGATCGATGAGTTCGTCAAAGTCATGCAGAAGTTGATGAAATAATACCCTCGGGCGCCGCGCGATGCGAAGAGCCCGATTAGAAAGAGTGAAAAGATGCAGCAGTTTAAGGTGACAGGAATGAGTTGCGCGGCGTGCTCCGCGCGCGTGGAGAAGGCGGTCGGCGCGGTGCCGGGCGTGACTTCGGTAGCCGTGAGCCTGCTGACGAATTCCATGGGTGTCGAGGGAACAGCCACGCCGGAAGCAATCATCGAAGCGGTCGAGAAGGCCGGCTATGGCGCGAGCCTGAAGTCCGCTTCCGGTTCGTCCGCTTCCTCTGATTCCGCTCGAAAAGCACCCGCCCCCGATGATGATTTCCTGAAAGACCGCGAGACTCCGAAGCTGGTCCGCCGTCTGATCCTCTCGGCAGGATTCCTTTTGATCCTCATGTATGTGTCGATGGGACACAACATGTGGAACTTCCCGCTGCCGTCTTACTTTGACCACAACCACCTGGGCCTCACGCTCACGCAGATGCTCCTGGCGCTGATCGTCATGATCATCAACAGGAAGTTCTTCGAGAGCGGTACGAAGTCGCTTCTTCACGGCGCGCCGAATATGGATACGCTCGTCGCGCTCGGCTCAGGTGTGTCGTTCCTGTGGAGCCTTTTTGTATTCTTCAGAATGTGCGGCATGATCACGAACGGCGCTGCAAACTCCGAGCTCCACGAGCTTTATCACAACCAGCTCTACTTCGAGTCCGCTGCGATGATCCCTGCGCTGATCACGGTCGGCAAGACGCTCGAATCCCTTAGCAAAGGCCGCACCACGAATGCCCTGAAATCCCTGATGGATCTTGCACCGAAGACTGCACGTGTCCTTCGTGGCGCTGATTCCGATACGCAGACCGAGACCATCGTCCCGATCGAGGAAGTAGTCGTTGGTGATATCTTCATCGTTAAGCCCGGTGAGTCCATCCCTGTCGACGGTGTCGTGATCGAGGGTGAATCCGCGGTCGATGAATCCGCGCTGACCGGTGAGTCGGTCCCGGTCGATAAGACCGAGGGTGACAAGGTGAGTGCCGCGACGATCAACCGCTCCGGTTACATGAAGTGCCGCGCCACCCGAGTCGGCGAGGATACGACGCTCTCGCAGATCATTAAGATGGTGTCGGATGCTTCCGCGACAAAAGCACCGATCGCACGTATTGCGGATAAGGTCTCGGGGATCTTCGTCCCGACCGTCATTGGCATCGCAATCCTGGTCATTGCCGCATGGCTGATCGCGGGAAAAGAAGTGAGCTTTGCTCTCGCCAGAGGCATCTCTGTCCTGGTTATTTCATGCCCCTGCGCTCTTGGCCTTGCGACACCTGTTGCGATCATGGTTGGTAATGGTCTTGGCGCAAAGAACGGTGTCCTCTTTAAGACGAGTGAGGCACTCGAAACTCTCGGAAAAGCAACCGTCGTGGCGCTGGATAAAACAGGTACGATCACATCGGGTGAACCGCGTGTGACATCGATCCTTCCGGTAGAGGGTATCAGCAAGGATCAGCTCCTGCAGAAAGCATATGCGTTAGAGAAGAGAAGTGAGCACCCGCTGGCCCGTGCGATCGTTGCCGAGGTCGAAGGTGAGAAGACTGCCTCGGGCACGTCGGCGAATGATGATGCCGCCACCCCGTCGAAACAGGATGCCGCCACCCAGTCCGGGTGCGCGACCGGCTCCTGCGACCTTTTCATGATCGAGAATTTCTCCATCCATTCCGGTAATGGTCTGGAAGGTACGATCGGCGGCAAGGTCGTTCACGGCGGAAGCGGTAAATACATCCGTACATTTGCCTCCTTCCCGAAGGAGATCGCTGAAGCAGAAGAGAAGGCTGCGAACTCCGGCGAGACGCCGCTGTTCTTCGAAGAAGACGGCAAGCTCCTCGGCATGATCGCGGTCGCGGATACAATGAAAGAAGATTCATCCGAAGGCATAAGACAGCTGAAAAACCTCGGTCTTAAGGTCGTCATGCTGACAGGCGATAATGAAAAAACCGCCCAGGCGATCGGCTCTAAAGCAGAGGTCGATAAGGTCATCGCGGGCGTGCTTCCGGACGAGAAGGGTGCGGTCATCCAGGCTCTTCAGAACGAAGGAAAGAATAAGGTCATCATGGTCGGCGACGGCATCAACGACGCACCGGCGCTGACGACGGCGGATATCGGTATCGCGATCGGCGCGGGCACGGATGTCGCGATCGAGAGCGCGGATGTGGTCCTGATGAACAGCACGCTCACGGATGTCGCCGCGGCGGTCCGCCTGAGCCGAAAGACTGTTAAGAACATCCACGAGAACCTCTTCTGGGCGTTCTTCTATAACCTGATCTGCATCCCTATCGCAGCGGGCGTCCTCGCATGGAAGATGAACCCCATGATCGGCGCCGCGGCCATGAGCATCAGCAGCTTTACGGTCTGCATGAACGCCCTGCGCCTGAATCTTTTCAAGATGCATGACAGCTCGCACGATAAGCCTCTTCACGGGGGCGCCGGCGTGCCGGCAGAAACGGATCTTCACGGGAACACCCCCGAAGAAATAACAATTCCGGAAACGGAGAAAAGGAGTACTACTATGAAAAAGACACTTAAGATCGATGGTATGATGTGCGGTCATTGCGAAGCTACCGTGAAAAAAGCACTCGAAGCGCTGCCGTTCATTTCCTACGCGGCTCCGGATCACAACGCTAAGAACTGCGTGATCGAAGTCTCGGACGAAGCAGCATGGGACGAAGCGGCTGTAAAAGCAGCGATCGAGGACAAGGATTTCTCTTACCTCGGCGTGGAGTAATTCCCTCTTGATTTCTTTTGCGAGTTTTAGTACAATCTGAAAGTCGCAATAGATGGGTGGTTAGCTCAGCTGGTTAGAGTACTTGCTTGACATGCAAGGGGTCGTTGGTTCGAGTCCAATACTACCCACCATTGAGGCGGACCTGTCACCCGCCGGACGGAAAACCTCGGATCCACAAGATCCGGGGTTTTCTTTTGTTTCCACTGAATTAGATTCCCCTTATCCGCACTTTCCGTACTCAAACAGGCCAAAGGAATTATGCTATATTAATAATAGTTTTTTTAGTTTTATGATCCGATCATCTGAAATAAATGAAAATAGGAACCGGATCCCGATAAAACGGAAACAAGGAAAAAGGAGAGTGCTTTTGAAGCATAAGATCAGGAGGAGAAAATGAAGAGATTACAGAAGGTCATATCCGGATGCCTCGCAGCATCTATGATGCTTCCGCTGGCTGCATGCGGAAAGAAGGGCGGTAAGGCGGAAGTTCCTGAAGAGGAAGATTTCATCAAGTATCTTGAAGAAAAACTGGGTGCCGATGAGAACGACGATAAGACAGTCGATATAGATGATTGCAACAACGGTTTCTACTATGTAGCTCAGAGTTTTTCGAGTCCGTTTGGCCGTAACATCTCTGACGGCAAAATGAATTTTAAGATTGCTGAATCAATGCAGTCGGCGCGTGCACTCAGACATGTAACATCAGGTGTCTTCGGTTCCTCCACTTCGGGATGGCAGGATTACGGTGTGGAAGACATGGTCTGCTACATGAAGTATGACTACGACCTGAGTGATGCCAAAAAGTTGGAACTGGAGACGACAACGACTTCCGAACAGGAGTGTGAGCAGTATCTGACTTGTGCCATGCTCTTTACTTTCGATGACGAGGATGGTGCGGAAGAATGCTTCAAAAAAATGATGGAAGAAGTATTTACGAATTTCCTGGATGACTACGAGAATGTTCTTCAAACGATCGAAGAGGATCCTGCGCGCATGAAGCTCTATTACGCGCCGTTTATGTTTGACGAGGACGCGGAGTTCCAGGTGCGCGATGTCATCAAGTTGAAGAAACTTCCTGAGGATGTATATAAGCTCGACAGCAAGACACATACCGGACATTTCTCTTATCATGCGGATCACAGATGGGCCGGTGTTGCGGACATCTACCGTGTCAAGGATGTTCCGGAATGGATCAAATACAACCAGGTAAGCATGGATTTCACGATCCTTCTTCAGGACGACCGTATCATGGTGCTTTGCCAGTATAACGAGTACTGGGAGTCCGGTGTCACAGACGTTTACTACGATGAGTGGCCGCAGATCCAGTTCGAGGAGAAAGACACGATCGGCTCGATCTACAAGAAGTACAACGTGAAGGATCCGAAAAAGATCGAGCTTTCCGATGACCTTAAGACCGAGCTTATCTACACATCGGGCTTCGAAAGAGACAAGGGTTCGACGATCTTCAGCCCTGAGGTCTATAAGACAAGCGATCAGGCCGACGCCTGACAGACGATTGATAGAAGATCGATAA
>DBYF01000005.1:0-6410 GCA_002310155.1 Mageeibacillus sp. UBA1193
CGCCGTCACCGTGCCGAGGAAAAAGCACTCTTCGGCAGCATGATGCCGAAGATCCGTCCTTCGCAGATCCACCCGAAGGAAGCGATCGCTTCGAAGGCCGCGGCACTGGTCAAGAGCCTCAAGGCGCCGGAACTCCGTGTTCTCCGAAATGTTTACCTCAATGTAGGTGAGACCGGTAAGTCCGCTTTTGACACGATCGTCAAGATGATGCCGTTCCCGAAAAAGCCCTCACAACAGGGCGAAAGCACGCCTGAAGACTCCGTTGAGATCTCCGGGACAGACGTAGCGGAAGTCCTTATGAACACCGCCCCTTCCGAAGATGCGGAAAAATCACCTGAAAACGATTGATTAAACTTTATTTATATCTTCATGTGTGGTATCCTTATCATAGTTTTTCGGGGATAGGGGACTGGCATTTTTCAGTGCAGTAAGATAACGGATACATGAAACACCTTTTTATCATCAATCCGCGAGCGGGTAAGGAAAAAGAGAATATCTCTGTGCGCGTCCGTGAATTTATCGCCGCCCACCCGGAAATGGGTGCTCTCGTTTTTAACACCGAATACGTCGGTCATGAGACCGTTCTTGTCGGCAGACTCTGCCATATTTTCGAAGATGAGACGATCCGTCTTTATATCTGCGGAGGCTCCGGTACCCTGTGCCGTGCCATCAGCGGCATCCCGAACTTCGCCATGGTCGAGGTCGCGTTCTTTCCGTGCGGCATGACTAACGACGTCCTCAAGGTCTTTGAGGGTGAGGCGGAGCCGTTTTCCAATCTCGCGAATCTCGTTACAGGTACACCGATGTACCTCGATGTGCTGGATTTCGGTTTCGGAAAAGCACTCAACTTCTGTTCGGTAGGCTACGAGGCCAGAGTCTCTGATGATGTAAATGCTCTCGGCCGTGTGTCGATCGGAGGAACGAAGCTTCCTTATCTTATGTCGATCATCAAGAATACCGTTTACTTCGTAAATGCCCAGTACAATGTTGTGGCAGACGGTCAGGAGTATACGGGAAGAAAGACATCGATCACTGCTTTTAATGGTATTGTTTACGGAGGCTCTTTCTCTCCGGTTCCGAATGCATGTCCGGTCAACGGCAGGTTCAAGCTGATGCTGACGGATATGCCGTCGACGCTGTCGATCCTTTTCAACTTGAAAAACATGCGCAACGGCCAGCTGGATAAGGTGGGTAAATCCGTTCGTGTTATCGATGCTTCCGAGGTCTCGATCAAGATGCCGGAAAAGAGGAAGATGTTCTTTTCCGCGGATGGCGAGACCTTCGAGATGGACGAGCATAATAAATCCGTTTCTCTTCGAGTGCTGCCGACAACACTTAAGTTTGTTGTTCCGTCAGGCGTTGCTCTGAAAGAACAGTGCAGAGAAGGAGAGTAACTATGCTGCTGGAAAAGAAAGACGCACAGAGGATCCTGCTTCTCATTTATTTTGTTACTTGCGTATTCTTCATGATCCTGTCTTCGAGAGCAGAAGAGTATCCGGAATTTTTCAACATTTTCTGTATCACGACGCCGATCGTCGCGATCCTTCTGACACATATCTCGAGAGATAACTATAAATTCCAGATGTACCTGATGACGACGCTATACCTGATGATCGTCGTCCTTTACGGCATATACTATAAGAACCCCGGAACCCTGCAGGACGGCTTTATGACTGTCGCCTGCGTTATCTCACTGTACTTTGACTTCGGCGCGAACCTGTACTGTCTGGTATTCACGGCGATGTACTATGCGTTCTGGATGGTCTATGACTACCAGCTCCTGACGTGGATGAGTACTCCGCAGGAACTGATGGTACGTATCCTGCTCCTCATCATCGCTCAGGTATTTCTCATGGCGCTCGTATCGTTCATCAACCGTTCGAAACAGACGCTTGTGCAGAAGTCCGAGAGTACCGAGGACCTTCTTCAGATCGTTGAGATCAAGAAGAAGGAAGCAGTTGCCGCTTCCCAGACGAAGGCGGACTTCCTCGCGAGCATGTCCCATGAGATCAGAACCCCGATGAACGCGATCGTCGGTATGACGGAGATGATCCTTCGTGACGACATTAACCCGGCGGTCCGTGAGAACGCCAGAAATATCAAGAGCGCCGGTAACGCGCTCCTGGCGATCGTTAATGATATCCTCGACTTCAGTAAGATCGAGTCCGGTAAAATGGAGATCATCAATGTCCGTTACCAGCTGACATCGGTCATCAACGATATCATCAATATCATCACTGTCCGTATGCAGGATAAGAACCTTGACCTCGTAGTCAACATCGATCCGCATATCCCGAGTGAGCTCGTCGGTGATGAGATCCGTATCCGCCAGATCCTTCTGAACCTTCTGAACAACGCGGTCAAGTTTACTTCCGAAGGCCACATCACCCTGAAGGTCGCATATCAGCCGGTATCCAGTGATATGTGCCTCCTGCACTTCGATGTATCCGATACCGGTATGGGTATCCGTCCGGAGGATAAGCAGCGTCTGTTCGGATCCTTCCAGCGTCTCGATACACGTCAGAACCGTGCGGTCGAGGGAACAGGCCTTGGTCTTTCGATCTGTAAGCGTCTCATGGATCTCATGGGTGGTACGATCTCCGTTGAGAGTGAATACGGAAAGGGAAGTACGTTCTCCTTCGAGCTTCACCAGTACATCGCGAAGCAGAAGGCGATGGCGAGTGTTCCCGAGAATAAGAAAGAACATGTCCTTTACTTCGATGAGAAGGCGATCTACAGGGATCAGGCCAGACTCGATCTTCAGCGTCTCGGCGTTTCGGCACGTTTTGCGTCCGCACCGCGTGACCTCGATCCTGCTTCCAACGCGTACTATTCCTACTTCTTCGTAAGTAAGCCGATGTTCGACGAATTCTCCCATGAGATCAGAGAATTCTGCAGTGCACACGGCAACCCGAAGGTCGTTCTGATGTTCGATAAGAATGAGCTGTCTACAGGTTATAAGGACGTTCTGGTCGTCCGCCGTCCGGTCTACTCGGCCGTATTCGCATCCGTTCTTACGGATAAGCCGATCGAGTCGCTCGAGTCGGATGAGTTCCAGGAGTCGTTCATCGCACCTGAAGCGAAGATCCTCGTCGTTGACGATAACGCCGTTAACCTCAAGGTCGTGAAGGGACTTCTCGAGCCTTATCAGATGCACGTATTCACGGCAGGATCCGGTAAGCAGTGCATCGAGATGTTAAGAGACGGCGAGAGATTCGATATTATCTATATGGACCACATGATGCCTGATCTCGATGGTATCGATACGCTCCGTATCATCCGCCAGATGGAGGATGAGTATTTCCAGAAGGTTCCGGTCGTTGCCCTTACGGCGAACGCAGTAAGCGGTGTCCGTGAAATGTTCTTCAAAGAAGGCTTCCAGGACTATGTAAGTAAGCCGATCGAGCTGGCCCAGCTGGAGAAATCCTTAAAGAGCAATCTGCCGTCTGAGATGATCATCAGAAAGCAGCATACTGTCGCCAGTGCCCCGCACTTCGGTGAAGGCGACGTCCAGCTCCGCGGAGTCGACTGCAGCAGAGGTCTTCTGAACTGCGGAAATAACATGGATAACTACATCAGCCTGCTGAAGGTAGTGCACGAAGACGGTCTGGTCAAGATCGAGCGTCTGCGTGCACTCGCAGAGGCTAAGGATTATGCCGGATACGGTATCGAAGCACATGCCCTGAAGAGTGTCGCGGCTTCGATTGGCGCGATGGATCTTTCCTCAATGGCGAAGGATCACGAATTCGCGAACTATGACGGACGCTTCCAGTTCATCGACTCGAATTACGAAGACCTGCTGTCTTCCTATCAGTCCCTGCTCGATGATATCGGTCTGGAGCTCCGCGCCAGAGGTATACTGAAGTCTTCCGAGGATGCCCAGAATGCCGGAGAAGAAGCACCGAAGCTTCCGATCACGGACGAGGAACTCCGTCAGGCGCTCATCAATATCCGCAACAGTGTTGAGGATTTCGATCAGGATTCTGCTCTGCAGACGCTCGAGTGGCTGATGAACTTCGATCTGGACGCAGATACTGTCCTGGCATTGAAGAGAACGAGAAACTACTTAAGTGACTTCCAGTATGATGAAGCTGCCGAAAGCTTGAATAATCTGTTAGGAGATTGACATCGTGGACAAGACGAAGACGATCCTGGTCGTAGATGATAGCAAAACAAACCTGACACTCGCCAAGCAGGCGCTGGACGAGTACTATCAGGTCAATCTGGTCACGTCCGGACAGATGGCTCTGCGTTTCCTGGAGAAGAGACTGCCGGATCTGATCCTTCTGGATATCAATATGCCGGAGATGGATGGACTGGAGACACTCAGGCAGATACGCATGATCCATGAATATAAAGATATACCGGTCATCTTCCTGACCGCGAAGACAGACCCGGAGACTGAGGTCGAGTGCTTAAAGCTCGGAGCGGCGGACTTTATCGGTAAGCCGTTCGTTCCTCAGGTCATGAGAAGCCGTGTCGCAAGAACTCTGGAACTTGAAGAATTCCGTAGACTGGCTGAGAAGAGAGCGAAGAGATTCGAGAGTATCGCTTCCAAGGACCCGATGACGGGCCTGTGGAACCGTTCCTATCTGACGCAGAAGATCGAGCTCGCACTTGCGCAGGGCACTACAGCAGCGTATATGATCGTTGACGTCGACCACTTCAAGAGCGTTAACGATAAGCTCGGACATATCGTGGGTGACCAGGTCCTGAACCGCCTCGCGCACATGATGATCGAGTTCTTCCCGGATGACAGCGTCGGACGTCTCGGCGGCGACGAATTCGTTATCTTTATCGAGAATCCCCCGACGATCGATGAGCTTTCTGAGCGTATCCGTGTTTTCCAGACGGCCGTAAATGAAGACCTTAAGGAAGCGACGAACGGTATCGCGACGCTGTCGATCGGTGTCGCCTTGGCCCCGCAGGACGGAAATACCATGGACTCCCTTTACGATAAGGCCGACCGTGCTCTCTATGTCGTTAAGAAAGAGGGAAGAAACAACTTCCGATTCTATGATTCGACGCTTCCGTCCAAACAGGCGAAACTTGACCGTCCGGAAGCGATCGAACTGAATATCCGTACCCTGATGCAGCAGCTGAAGGAGCCCGGTACGATCCGTGGTGCTTTCTGGCAGGATTATGAGCCGTTCCTGGCGATCTTCCGCTTTATCGAGCGTATGATGGCCAGATCCGAGCAGACCTTCTGCGTCATGCTGGCGACACTTCTCGATCCCGAGGGCAACCAGCTCGATCCGAAAGTGCTTGAACCCGCCATGGATGTGCTTTTCACGGCGATCCAGGATACTCTTAGAAAAGGCGACGTATTTACTAAGTTCAGCGGCGCCCAGTACATCATCATGCTGCCGTCAGCCAAGGTCGAAAGTGGCGCGAAGATCGCCGCGGAGCGCCTGCAGAGAAGATTTGACTCCATCAACTTCGATCCGGATGTCGTTCTGAAACTCGATCTGACCATGATGGATATGGTCGAGCGCGCGTAATTATGGTAAAATCTATAAGTTATATGTTTCACTTGGAGGCAGAAAAATGCTGGATATTAAATTTGTCCGTGCAAACCCGGACGCTGTTAAGGAAAACATCAAGAAGAAGTTTCAGGACGAGAAACTCCCGCTCGTAGACGAAGTTATCGCTTACGATAAGGAACTCCGCGAGGCGAAGACCCGCGTTGAGTATCTCCGTTCACAGAGAAATACCATCAGTAAGCAGATCGGTGCGCTGATGGGCCAGGGCAAGAAGGACGAGGCCGAGGAAGCCAAGAAGCAGGTCGCTGAGATGGCTGATGAGATGGCGGCTCTCGACGTCAAGGAGCAGGAGCTTACCGAGAAGGTAAGAAAGATCATGCTCGTGATCCCGAATATCATCGATGATTCTGTACCGATCGGTAAGGATGACAGCGAGAATGTCGAGAATGAGAAGTTCGGCGAGCCGGTCGTTCCGGATTTCGAGGTTCCGTATCACGTTGATATCATGGAATCCTTTGACGGTATCGACCTTGATGCCGCAAGAAAGACCAGCGGTAACGGTTTCTATTATCTGAAGGGCGATATCGCGAGACTTCACTCCGCGATCCTCTCTTATGCGAGAGACTTCATGATCGACCGCGGCTTCACATACTACGTACCGCCGTTCATGATCCGTTCTTCCGTTGTAACGGGCGTTATGAGCTTCGCTGAGATGGAGAACATGATGTATAAGATCGAGGGAGAGGACCTCTACCTGATCGGTACATCCGAGCACTCCATGATCGGTAAGTTCATCGACACGATCCTCGACGAGAGCGAACTCCCGCAGACACTGACATCCTATTCTCCGTGTTTCCGTAAGGAAGTAGGTGCTCACGGCATCGAGGAGAGAGGCGTTTACCGTATCCATCAGTTCGAGAAGCAGGA
>DBYF01000005.1:6482-18638 GCA_002310155.1 Mageeibacillus sp. UBA1193
AGCCTGGATATCCCGGTAAGAACACTCGAGTGCTGCTCCGGTGACCTTGCTGACCTGAAGGTCAAGTCCTGTGACGTTGAGGCATGGTCTCCGCGTCAGAAGAAGTATTTCGAGGTCGGTTCCTGCAGTAACCTCGGTGACGCGCAGGCAAGACGCCTCGGTATCCGTATCAGAAACAAGGAGAAGGGCAATTACCTCGCTCATACACTGAACAACACTGTTGTTGCTCCGCCGCGTATGCTCATCGCGTTCCTGGAGAACAACCTGAATGCCGATGGTACAGTCAGCATTCCGGAGCCGCTGCGTATGTACATGGGCGGTAAGGACAAGCTGGTACCGAAGAAGTAACAGGAAAAGACATCATGCGGAACAAGAAATTTATTATCGGTTTTCTTATTTTCGATGCGGTGGCCGTTCTGGTCATCGTATTCGTGCTTTTAGTACATAACCCGTTTGCTGTAAAAGTAGCACCGGATACCAATCCGACGACCGCGACGACAACACAGCAGAACACCAATAACAAGGCTTCCGGCATCGAACAGCTCGAGTCCGGTAAGACGGAGCTCCTCCACGAAACACCTGCCCTTATGGGTATGAGAGAAGAGTATACGCAGACGGATGACGGAAAGTACACCACAACTTACCGTTCGGAAGCGGATCTCGATCTGGATGGAGATGGAGAACTCGAGTCCATCAGCTTCCAGCTGGATGATCACAGTGAATCCATCTATGTTCTCGTCAACGATGGCGGAAATCTTACGGACTATGTTATTCCGGGAACGGAGTACATGTACCGTGAACAGTACGGCACTAAGGCCTGCAAGGGCGGACTTCGCGGCTACACGGTCGATCTGAATAAGAATGATCAGTACCAGGAAGCTTTTGTCGAGCTGATGCGTGACACCTGGGATGAGTATAAGACGATCGTCGTAAGATACGACGGAACGAAGATCTATGCTTCCGTGGTTCCGGGCACGCTCTGCGCGCTTTCCAATGCAGGAACAGTACAGTTCTCGTTCTTTGATGAAGTTTATGGTCTGCATAAGCTCTACCGCACATACGATATCACTTCCGATACGGATTTCCTGAAACCGCAGACAGAGTACTTCTTTACGGATATGAATGTAGAGAAGACCTCCTATGTGTATAATCCGTCCTTTGATATCCAGTGCAAGAACTTAAACGGCGAAGACTGTGTTCTTACGACCAGTACACTGTTCTACTGGAGCAGATCCGATAATGAGACATATGTAGATGTGGTCACACTGGATAACCGCGTATACCGTCTGCCGATCACGAAAGAAGTGTTCGAGTACGAGAGCGGTCCGCAGGCAGCATTCAAGCTCGGTGACCGCGATGCTTCTGAGATCAAGGTAAGCTGACGGGAAGAACTGCTCCCCGGACAATAGCCTGATCTTCGGATAGGAAAAAGGAGAAAGAAAATGGGAATCATCGTTGGACTGGATGTCGGTGGAAGTACCACCAAAGTCGTCGGAATGGACGGCGAAAAGATCATCGGAAATAAGATCGTCAAGGCAGACGATCCGGTCACCTCTGCGTTTGGTGCGCTCGGTAAGTTCATGGATTCCTATGACCTGAAGATCTCCGATATCGAACAGCTGAAGATCACCGGTGTCGGTGCGTCTTTCCCGAGTGGAAACCTTCTCGGTATTCCGACGGTACGTATTTCCGAATTCTTCGCGACAGGTCAGGGAGGACTCTTCCTTTCCGGACTTGAGCACGCGATCGTTGTCAGCATGGGCACAGGTACGGCTTTCGTTGAGGCGACACGCCAGGAAGTCCGCCATATCATCGGTTCCGGTGTCGGCGGCGGTGCGCTCGTCGGTCTTGCCAACTGCGCTCTGAATATGCGTGATTTCGATATGATCGCGGATCTGGCCGAAGATGGTAACCTGAATCATGTCGACCTGACGATCGGTGATATCTCTCATTCTGCAATCCCGGGCCTCACAATGGATACGACTGCTTCGAACTTCGGTAAGATGCAGGACGACGCGACGAAGTCGGATATCGCGTACGGCCTTTTCAATATGGTGTTCCAGTCGATCGGAACCATGGCTGTCCTGGCGGCAAGAAACGCGGGCATCAAGGACGTTGTCATCACCGGTCAGGCGACAAAAGCACCGATGTGCAGCACGATCTATAAGAAGTTCTCGGAACTCTATAACATCAACTTCGTCGTACCTCAGATGTCGGAGTTCGCCACTGCTATCGGCGCGGCGATCGCGACGAACGAGTGAGGCGGCGCATGGAAGGATCGGAAAAGACCGTTAAACTGAAGAGAAACCGTGCGTTTGAACTGGATCTGCTTCGCGGATTCGCGATCTTCATGATGGTCCTTCACCACTTTGCTTACGACATCCGTTTCATCTTCGATTACAATGTTTTCTCATTTATCGGAGCAGATTGCGACTGGTTCTGGGGTTTCCTGCAGCCGTTTTTCGTATTCTTTTTCATCGGGATCTCCGGCATCTGCTGCCAGTTCTCGAGAAATAATTTCAAGCGTGCGCTGAAGCTGGGTCTTGTGGCTATTGCGTTCACCGCAGTCACGATCGCGGCGGACCATTTCTTCGACCTGGAGTGCGCAGTCTACTTTAATGTCCTGCATGTTCTGACTGTATCTACCTTCCTGTTCGCGGTATTCGATCACTTCGAGCAGAAGAAGACGGGCGGTAGAGAGAGCCGTGGCGGCGATATGATCCTCTTTTCGATCGTCATGATATTCATCTGGCTCCTGCAGGGTATCCGTTACTATCATGGGAAGATCAAGTGCGGATGGGTATCGATCCTGGGCATCGATCCGCATCCTGACTATGGATTGCCGATCGGCGATGAGATGGGTCTGATCCCGTGGGTCGGCGTCTTTTTCCTCGGCGTTCTGATCGGAAGATATGTCTATAAGAATAAAGAGACTCTTTTCCCGAATACGCCGGCACCCGTTAAGGCCGTTTCCCGTCCTTTTGAGTGGATCGGACGTAATTCGCTGGTTGTCTATATCCTGCATCAGCCTGTCATTATGGGGATCTTATATCTTCTCCGGTACATGGGGGTGCTTAAATGAAATTGACGGACTTTAAGGCATGGCTGAAGAAGTCCTGGAAGCACTGGTTCTTCGGGATCGTGCTTCCTCTTTTGCTGGTCCTTTTCCTTTATATCCTGCAGGCGGTCCTCATGAGTTTCCCGAGCGTGGGAGAGAACTATGCCAAGACCGGGTTCGTGTTCTTCTCGTTCCTTCCGGCCAAGATCTCATCGCTCTTTCCGATCTCTCTTGCGGAGATCTTCGTTGTCACGCTCGTCCTGTCGATCCCGATCCTGATTGCATGGTTCGTTATCCGTATCCGCCGTGCGGTAAAAGCACAGCGCGGGAAGAAGTATTTCTTCAACGTCGGAAGAGCGGCAGCGTGGACGCTGTTCGGGATATATTTCCTTTTTATGCTCCTTCAGGGCATGAACTACACCCGTTATTCTCTCGATGAGAAGCTGGGTTTCGGAAGAAGACAGTACACGGTCGAAGAGCTCCAGGAGGTCTATGCCTGGGTCATTAACGGCCTCAATGAGACGAGACTTCAGTGCCCGGAAGATGAAAATGGCGTAGTGACGTATCCGGGCGGAAAGTACGCTTTCTTAAGTGATCTTCAGGACCTTTACGAGGATTCTGCAAAGAAGTTCCCGCAGATTACGGGAAACTCCGCGCGCCCGAAGCCGGTAGCGCTTTCCCATTACTGGTCGTACACGTACATCGTGGGACTTTATTTCCCGTTCTTTGCGGAGCCGAATATCAATGTCGACGTTCCTTTTGTCGAGATGGCGTATAACGCCTGTCACGAGATGTCGCATCTTCACGGATACGCCGTCGAGAACGACGCGAATCTGGCGGGACTGATCATCGCGCTGTCAAGCGACTGCCCGTCGCTGCGCTACAGCGGATACTATGAGGCGGTCGGCCTGATCATCAAGGACCTTCTGATCGCGTATAACAATGACCGCGACGGTCTCTCTGAATTCCTGTCGCATTATCCTGCCGTGGACGGCTATTTCCGGGATTTCAGAAACGGTACCGCATACTGGGAGACCATCGATCCGCCGAAGATCGTGGAGGATGTCTCCAACGCTGCGAACGACACTTACCTCAAGGCCAATAAGCAGAAAGAGGGCGTGAAGAGCTATAACATGCCGACCTCCACCGTGGCCGACTATTACTTCCTCTATGTGAAAGGTGCGTGAGTGCCATGACCACGGAAGAATCATCCCCGCGCATCATTGTAAGACTTGAGGGACATGAGTTTTACTATCCTGTCAGCGATATCCTCCGTCTCTTTACCGGGGAGATCCCGAAGGAGGAAGACGGCCGCGTCGTAAGCGGTGCCGGTTTTCTTTCTTCCTGTATTCCTTCTTCGGAAAAAGCACTCGTGCTCGTGAGTTCTGTCTCTGATGACTGGATCGAGACATATGTGGAGAAAGAATCCGGAGAGAAGGGCGTCTGGCTCTTCATGGATAAGAAGGACCTCGCACTTCCTCTGAACCGTGAAGTCAAGCGGCAGCTGTATTTCGTGCTTTCCAGGTTCTCCGGAAAAGAATTCCCGTGGGGATCTCTTACCGGGATCCGTCCGACACAGGTCGCCAGGGAACTTACATCCGAACAGGAGATGACGCATATCTACGATGTCCGTCCGGATAAGGCGCGCCTCGCTTTTCTGACGCAGAAGAGGGAAGATGCCGTACTGGATGGATCGTCTCCTGAATCACTGCATGTTTATATCGGGATCCCGTTCTGTCCCAGCCGCTGTTCTTACTGCTCCTTTATCTCGCAGGAAGCGCCGAGAAAGAGAGAGCTTCTGCCGTCGTACGTGGACGCGGTTCTGCGCGAACTGTATCAGGTCCTTCCGAAGATCAGTTCCCCGATCGAGACACTCTATATCGGCGGAGGAACGCCGACGGTACTGCCGGAAGTGCTTTTCGAGAAGTTTATCGATGGGGTATTTTCGCATCCTGAATTAACGGGACTTAAGGAAGTATGTGTCGAGGCGGGACGCCCGGACACGATCACGGAAGCGAAACTCGCGGTGCTTCTTAAGCACGGTGTCAAAAGGATCTGCATCAACCCGCAGACGCTCTGTGACGCGACACTTACGAGAGTGGGAAGAAAGCACACAGCGCAGGACTTTATCGGTGCTTTTCAGATGGCGAAGAAGATGGGATTTTCCATCATTAATACGGACCTGATCGCGGGGCTTCCGGGAGAATCCTCGGAGGAGTTCTGCGACTCGCTAAGGAGGATCATCGCGCTCTCGCCGGAGAATATCACGGTGCACTCGTTGTCGAAGAAGAGAAGATCTTCACTTCGAAGAGATGAGATCGTCAGCTCGGAAGACCCGGAGCTTCAGAAGATCGAGGAGATGCTGTCGTTCGCTTCGGAGACGCTGATCGATGCGGGATACTTCCCGTACTATATGTATAAGCAGAAGGATACCTTGGGCGGGCATGAGAATACCGGTTACTGCAGAGAAGGCACAGAGTGCATCTATAACGTCGCCATGATGAGTGATCAGCGCTCGGTACTGTCTTTTGGCGCCGGCGGTATGAGTAAGCGTATCTTCCCGGGAAACCGCATCGAGAGATGTCCCTGCATCAAGGAGCCGAGCCAGTATATCCGGGATGTTGAACTGATGGCAGAAAAGAAGATCCGTTTCTTCTCCGAGCCATAATCGTTCTCAAAGATGTGATAGAATTAAAAATGGAAAAAGTAATTTACTTGAAGGAGGGGCTTATGAATATTTCTACGAATACGATGAAAAGAACCGCGTCGCTGATCCTGTCAGTGCTTTTCGCGGGGAGTATGCTTCTGAGTGCGTGCTCGTCGGCTAAGTCAAAAGAATCTTCCGAGACACCTGTATCGGAAACTGAAACAACCACAGAGAGTACAACCGAAGAGACTACAACCGAAGAGACTACAACCGAAGAGACTACGACGCAAGAAACGGCCCCGACGATCTTTAAGGGAAATAATCCGGATCAATATAAAGAGATCACTCTGGACGGAGTCAAAGAGAACCGGTTTGTCTCTACAGATTACTGCTATATCGTATCCGAGAAGTACGTTATTTTCCTGGATAAGGATGTAAGTATTCCAGGCGATTTAACGGTGAATCTCGACGCGATCATCGATGAGATCGAAAGGCAGACGGGGCTTTCATCGATGCCGGATTTTTACGATTATTGCGGTGTGATTAATAACGCTATTTACTACGATGGTTATAATCCTTGGGAATTCTGGAATATCGGAAAGAAGATACCGATCTTCCTGATGACGGACCGTAAAGCCGAGGGGTGGATCTCCTCTGCGAGTCCTGAAATGGCTTTGTTCGTATGTTATGAATTCTTCTCCGATGATGTCTGGAATTCTGTTCCCCAATATCGCGACAATCCGCAAATCCGGCTGAGCTGTACACCATATGACGTCATCGCCCATGAACTGACGCATACGGTCACCTTAAGAAACCAGACGATGCCTGATATTTTCACGGAGGGCCCGGCGGATTATATGTCTGTCACTGTTGTTGAGGCACTTGCTGACAAATATCCGTCGATCGCTGAAGCGAAGAATTTCATGTACAGTTATGACAGCAAGCTCCCGAAGCCTGTAACCGCAGAGAACGCGGAGGAGATCTTTATCGAAGATTATCACACGCTGACTCCCATGGAACGCGGCCCGGAGTATACCTACGGCAAATATCTGTGCAGGTTCCTGTGTGAAACCTACGGTGAAGACTTCTATAAACGGTACAATGACAAGTGCCAGTCGATGCGGCTCGATTACAACAGCCTCGAATACTCTGAAGAAGTAATGAAGCAGTATGCCCAGGCGTTTAAGGACGAATTCGGCGAAGATGTCTTTACCAGGTTCGGAGATTGGTGCGTGAAGAAGAATGTGCTTAAGTAAGAATATCTGATTCTACCTGCACCCATGATCCGCCCCGGAGAAAGAATTACTTGTTTTTATCTGAAAGCATGATATAATCATCAAGTGTTCTTTTTTCGAGGTGTAGCGCAGTTGGTAGCGTACGTGCTTTGGGAGCATGGGGTCGCAGGTTCGAACCCTGTCACCTCGACCAGAATGACCGGTTTGAGAAGAGTAGATCTTGTTCAAGCCGGTTTTTTGTGTCTTCTTATTGACGTATTCACTGAAAAAGCACGAAAAATCTGCTGATACTTCGCTACATGATGTTATTGTGATTTATTCCTTTTTATTATAAAATCATAATATATTTAGAAGTTAAAACTGCGTTGTGCGCATTTTTATGGAGGTAAACATGGATAATAGAAAGTTTAGAACACTGAGAAAGCTCTCAGCTGTAGTACTGGTTCTTTCGGTCCTTTTTGCTCTGACCGGCTGTATCCGTTACGAAGCTAAGACAACAGTTAAGACAGATGGTACATGTGATTTTACATTCACATATGCTATCGCTGATGTTGCTTCTTCCGGTGACACCAACATGGCTGATAGTGCGATGGAGAAGTTCCTCGACACAGACTGGGATGTTGATGAGTATGAGGAGAAGGCTGAAAATACATCATACAAGGGCTTCACAGCTACACTGTCGAATGTTGATCTTCTTGATCTTCCGGATGAGCTCGCTGCTGTAGACATCAAGGGCATCACCGTTGAGGAAGAAGACGGCGAGTACACAATGTCCTGGGATGCTTCTTCTACATCTGCTGATGCTCAGGGCCAGGGTGTTACTGCTGACAATCTCGACCAGTACGGCGGATACATGAGAGTCGTTCTCCAGCTCCCGGGCAAGGTTATCGAGTCCAATGGTGAAGAGTCCAATGGCGGTAAGACAGTTACATGGAATCTCCTCGATCTCGAAGAAGATACGCTCGAAGCAAGATTCAACCTGAAGTCTTCCGGTTCCAAGCTTCCGCTTGGCCTGATCCTCGGTATCGTTGGTGGCGTAGTTGCTGTTGCAGTCATCGTAGTTGTTATCGTTATGATCTCCAAGAAGAAGAAGAACAATGCTCCGGATCCGGTAGCTCCTGCTGCTTTCCCGCAGGCTCCGGTTGCACCTCAGGCATTCCCGCAGGCTCCTGTAGCTCCGCAGGCATTCCCGCAGGCTCCGGCAGCTCCTGTAGCTCCGCAGGCTCCGGTTGCTCCTCAGGCTCCGGCTATGCCGCAGACAATGCCTGTAGCACCTGCTCCGGAAGCTCCGGCTGCTCCGCAGGCTCCGTCGAATGACCCGCAGAATCCGGGTGCTCCGACAGTTTAATGTTCAGTAACTGAATATGACACTCAGGGAGCTGCCGCAAGGCAGCTCCTTTTTTGTTCCCGGAATTATGTAAAGGAAGAGTTAAGGATACTCATTTTTTCTTGCGTGATCTGCTGAGAAGTGTATAATGGATTTGTTCAATATCCGAAATGATACATTTAAAAATGAACAGGTGAATGAATATGAGTCTGCAAAGAAAACATTTTGATATCTTAGTGGCGCTTGAGGGCGCGAAGGAAGCGCTGACACAGCGCGATCTGGAGAAGATCACCGAGTATTCCCTAGGCACGATCAATAAAGTGTACCGGGAACTCGATAGAGATGGACTGGTCGAAGGAGGCCGGATCACGGCCAAGGGTATCGAGGCTCTCGAGCCGTATCGCGCCAAGCGCGCTGTGTTCATTGCGGCGGGTTTCGGATCCAGAATGGTACCGATCACACTGAATACACCGAAGCCGCTGGTACGTGTTCACGGCAAGCGCATCATCGAGACACTTCTGGACGCATGCCTCGAAGCTGAAATCGAGGAGATCTACATCGTAAGAGGTTATCTCGGCGAGCAGTTCGATCAGCTCCTCTATAAGTATCCGATGCTGAAGTTCCTGGATAATCCTGTATATAACGAAGCGAATAATATCTCGAGTGCGATGGTCGCGAGACACCTGTTCTCCGGCTCTTATGTATTCGAGGCGGACCTTCTGCTGTCGAATCCGAAGATCATTACCAAATACCACTATACTTCCGACTTCCTGGCGATCCTGATGGATAGAACGGATGACTGGTGCTTCGTTGTAAAGGACGGCGTCATCAAGGAAGAGAAGGTCGGTGGCGAGAACTGCTGGCAGATGGTCGGCATCTCCTTCTGGAACAAAGAAGACGGCAAGAAGCTTGAAGAAGATATCCCGTCCGTCTTTAACGGTCCGGGTGGAAAAGAACGCTACTGGGAGCAGGTCCCGCTCGTATATAAGAAAGAGAATTATAAAGTCGAAGTCCGTGCCTGCAAGGCTGACGATATCGTCGAGATCGATACCTTCAGAGAGCTGAAGGCGATCGACCCGGCCTATGACGTATAAGAAAAGAAAGAAGGAAGAATGAACATGGAACCAGTAAAAAGAAACATCCTTTTAAATCCGGGTCCGTCGACAACAACGGACAGCGTAAAGTACGCACAGGTCGTACCGGACATCTGTCCGCGTGAGAAAGAGTTCGCAGGTCTCATGAAGGGCCTTCGTGAGGATCTCGTAAGAGTCGTACACGGAGATCTTCAGGAATATACTTCAGTGCTCTTCTGCGGATCGGGAACGATCAACATCGACGTATGCATCAACTCCCTTCTTCCGGAAGGAAAGAAGGTCCTCGTGATCAATAACGGCGCTTACTCTTCCCGTGCGGTCGAGATCTGCCAGTACTACGGACTTCCGCATATCGACCTGAAGTTCCCGGTCGATGAGCGTCCGGATCTTTCTGTTGTTGAAGAGACTCTGAAGAATAACCCGGATATCGGACTTGTTCACACGACACATAACGAGACGGGAACAGGTATCCTCAATCCGATCCGTGAGATCGGTGCGCTGGTTCATAAGTACGGTGCGGTCTTTACGGTCGATACCACGAGCACATACGCGATGCGTCCGATCAACATCAAAGAAGACAACGTCGACTTCCTCATGGCTTCCGCACAGAAGGGCCTGATGGCGATGACAGGTCTGTCGTTTGTCGTCGGTAACCGCGCGATCCTCGAGGCATCGCAGAACAATCCGAAGAGAAGTTATTACTGCAATCTTTTCCTGCAGTATGACTGCTTCGAGAAGACAGGCGAGATGCACTTTACTCCGCCGGTACAGACGATCTACGCGACGATCCAAGCGCTGAAAGAGTACTGGGCAGAAGGTGAAGAAGCGAAGTGGGCACGCCACACGAGAGTCTTTGACGCGATCAACGATGGCCTCGAGGAACTCGGCTTCCGTCAGGTCATTAAGCCGGAATGGAGAACAGGTCTCGTATCCTCCGCGATCTATCCGGACGATCCGAACTGGAGCTTCGAGAAGGTGCATGACTACTGCTATGAGCGCGGTTTCACCATCTATCCCGGAAAGATCTCTACAACAAATACATTCCGCCTCTGCGCGCTCGGCGCGATCGATGCTCCGGATATCGCGGACTTCTTCAAGGTGTTCCGTGAAGCTCTTGAGACGACAGGCGTGAAGATCCCGGTCCAGTATAAGTAAAGCCGCACCACGAGTGCTTTTGCATAAGAATAGTAAGGAGAATCATAATGAAAACAGCTTACACATGTTTCTGCACAGACGTCATCCATGAAGGCCATATGAATATCATCAACGAGGCAAAGAAGCTCGGTAAGGTCATCGTCGGATGCCTCTCGGACCAGGTACTGATCCGTTATAACAAGTTCCCGACGATCTCCCAGGAAGAGCGTATGCGCCTTTATAAGACGATCCCTGGCATCGACCAGGTCGTTCTTCAGGAGCAGATGCAGTACGATGATGTCATCGCGCTGATCCACCCGGATTACGTCGTTCACGGCGATAACTGGAAAGAGGGACCGGAGAGCACGATCCGTGCGCATGTCGAGGAACTCCTTTCCGAATACGGCGGAGAGCTCGTCGATGTTCCTTATACATTTAATGAGAAGGTCAGAAAGATCGACCTGCAGCTTAGAGAAAAGCTCGCGATGCCGGAGTACAGAAGAAAGAGACTCCGCCAGCTGATCGAGATGACTCCGATCGTGAAGGCGATGGAAGCTCACAGCGGTCTGACCGGTCTTATCGTTGAGAAGACGGTCGTCGAGCACGAAGGTAAGCTCGACCAGTTCGACGCGATGTGGGTCAGCTCCCTTTGCGACAGTACTGCGAAGGGTAAGCCGGACATCGAGCTTGTAGATATGACCTCCCGTTTCAGAACGATCGAGGATATCACGGAAGTTACCACTAAGCCGATCATCTTCGACGGTGATACAGGAGGACTTACCGAGCACTTCGTATACACAGTAAGATCCCTCGAGAGACTGGGCGTTTCCGCAGTCATCATCGAGGACAAGACAGGCCTTAAGAAGAACTCCCTGTTCGGTACGGAAGTGAAGCAGACCCAGGCGACCATCGAGGAATTCTCCGAGAAGATCGCGGCAGGTAAGAAGGCCCAGCTCACCGATGACTTCATGATCATCGCCCGTATCGAGAGCCTGATCCTCGAGCGTGGAATGGAAGATGCGCTGGAGCGTGCTTTTGCTTTCGTAAAGGCAGGCGCCGACGGCATCATGATCCACAGCAGAAAGAAGGATCCGGCAGAGATCTGCGAGTTCTGTGATAAGTTCAGGGCACAGGATCCGAAGACACCGATCGTCGTTGTTCCGACATCTTTCAATACGATCACGGAAGAAGAACTGGCCGCTCACGGCGTCAACATCGTTATCTACGCCAACCAGCTCACCAGATCCGCGTTCCCGGCGATGCAGCAGACCGCGGAAGATATCCTGAAGTATCACAGAGCGAAGGAAGTCGATGACCGCCTGATGTCCATCAAGAACATCATCACGCTGATCGACGAGATCTGATCACACGAAGCGCGCAGCGCGGATTTATAAGGAGTAAATCATGAAAGTAGAAAAACTTGTAGAGATCATTGGATCTGATTTTTATACCGGTGTTCCGGATTCCCAGCTGAAAGCACTTTGCAATTACCTGATGCATACTTACGGCATCGATGCGCATCACCACGTGATCGCGGCAAATGAAGGTAACTGCACGGCCCTGGCTGCTGGTTATCACCTCGCGACAGGTAAGGTGCCGGTCGTGTACATGCAGAACAGCGGTGAGGGTAACATCATCAACCCGGTCGCCAGCCTTCTGAA
>DBYF01000005.1:18794-27351 GCA_002310155.1 Mageeibacillus sp. UBA1193
CGAAGATGAATGAGTTCAGAAAGATCCTCGCAGCAGGAAAAGACGTTGCTTTCGTCATCAGAAAAGGCGCTCTTTCCTACGATGAAAAGGTCGTTTATGAGAACGATAACAAGATGATCCGTGAAGAAATCATCCAGCACATCGTTGCCGTAAGTGAAGAGGATCCGATCATCTCCACGACAGGTAAGGCTTCCCGTGAGCTCTTCGAGACACGTGTAGCGAACGGACAGAGCCATAAGTATGACTTCCTGACTGTCGGCTCCATGGGTCACAGCTCCTCGATCGCTCTGGGTGTCGCGATCAATAAACCGAACCAGAAGATCTGGTGTGTCGACGGTGACGGCGCAGTCCTTATGCACATGGGCTCCATGGCACTTCTTGGTTCCAACCAGCCGAAGAACCTCGTTCATATCGTTATCAATAACGGCGCACACGAGACTGTCGGAGGTATGCCTACTGTAATGGGTGATGTCGATCTCGTCGGTGTTGCGAAGGCCTGCGGTTATCCGTACGCGGTACGTGTTTCCGACTTTGAGGAACTCGACCGTGAACTGTCCCTCGCAAAGGGCTTAAACGAACTGTGCCTGATCGAAGTCATGTGCTCGATCGGTGCCCGTGAAGATCTCGGACGTCCGACTACGACAGCGCTTGAGAATAAGCAGAACTTCATGGAGTACATCGCGACACTGTGATGTGAGATGAAAGCGGAGAGCGAGTGCTTTTCGCGCAGAAAAATGAAACCGGAAAAGAAAAGCGGACTCTGATCAGGGTTCGCTTTCTTCTTGCATCCAGTATTCTTTCTTAAAGATGTCCGGCCCGTTCAGGGAGTACCAGATCGTGTCGGTGAAGGTGGAGCCGGAGTTGTCCGTCAGCTCCCACTTATCGGTGTACATGATGTACATTTTCTTATCCTTCTCCTCGGGGCGGAACATCGGGTTGCCTGTGAATGGATTGACCGGATCGTCGATCAGGCCGTTCATGGCGAGATAAGGTGTATCCGCGTTCGTCATGAATGTCTCATCGATAACGAATTCGCCCGTGGCGCCGAAGTCCTTCACGAAAAGCACAGGGTTATAGGCCATCGCGTCTTCCGGGTTATACTCCGCGTTGCCGTTCGCGCCGTCCAGGAAGAGCATATCCTCGAAGTTGCCGAGCGGCCAGCCGTGGTCGGAGACGATGACGATCCTCGTGTTATCGTATACGCCGATCTCCTTTAAGTGATCCAGCCAGTTGCCGAGCAGGAGCCATGCGGCCATATTGCACTGGTAGTGCGTCATCTTATACTTCGTCTTTCCTTCCATGTTCATGGTGACCCCGTTATAAGTAAAACGGTCGGTGTGGGTCTTATCGAACTCGGTGTTATCGACCTCATACTGCGGTGCGTATTCCGGCTCCTGGATCGGCATGACGTTATGCGCGGTGCCGTTCTGCAGAAGGAAGAAATGCTTTTCGGAAGATTCATCTACCTTCGTCAGGGAGGGAAGCGCGTGCAGTGCCTCGTAGGAATCACGGAACAGGTTCATGTAGGCAGGGGAGATGACGTAGTGCGCGGTATCATCTCCGAGTGTCATCATGGAGAGCCTGGAGTTGTCCGGGGCGAAGTATGTGCCGTCCGTGTAGATGATGGACTGGAAGGCCATCGGGGATGCCTTCATGAGGCTGTAGCAGAAGAAGTTCCTCTTCCAGGTGGACATGATCTCACTGTCGCTCTCGTCCGAATCACGAAACAGACCGAGCTCGGTGTTATACGCCTTGATGGACGGATACTGATCGTAGATCGACAGGTCCGGGATCGCGCTGTATCCGGCAAACGGCGGGTCGAAGACAGTGACGTCATAGCCTGCCTCGGAAAAGAGGATCGGCATCGTAAGAAGTGATTCGTCATGCTTCTGACGGAGTGAAACATCCGAGCGGGCGTTGATCGCTGCCGGAGTATAGTCATACCCTCCGAAAAGCGCCGGTGCCGCGATGACGGTACGCATTCCGAAGGAAAGTGTATTCGGGTACCAGGTAAAGCCGGAGAACTGTTTTTTCAGCTCAGGACGCTCCTGGAACATATACGGGATGTAGGAAGCGATCGCACGGTCGACCATGATGACCACGACATTCTCTCCGTCACGGCTCAGCGGGATCTCAGGGAGTTCCTGAGTCGTGTTCTCGATGACTCTGCGGATCTCCGGCATATCGGAGCTGATCTTATAGATGTTGTATCCGGAGATCGCTGTAGCGGCGATCAGAACGACCGGCGCAAGGAAACGGATGACCGACTGGATCTTCTTAAAGAAGAATACAGTAACGGCGATGATGGCCACTGTAAGAAGCAGGTTCAGGTATTTGGTGGAAGCGGCGTGGGAAAGACCGGTATCGAACTGAAGGTCCGAAGACAGGATGCTCTCGCTCTTACCGAAGACCAGGAAGTTGACGGTACCGATGATGGCAAAGCACCAGATCGCGATCGTCGCGCGTTTCTTATTCTTCGTTCCGGCGAGGTAGTAGAAGAGGCTTCCCCAGATGACGAAGGCGCCGGCAGCGGTAAGAAGTGCGTAGATGATGTATCTTACCGGAGAATGGACGGCAGTCATCAGGACAAACTCCGACGGCGACGAGGAGATAACGAACGACGGGATCAGGGCACCGAGGAAGATGCTCAGGAACAAAGCTCCGTAGATAAAGAGCTTGTTATCGGCTTTCTCATTGCTGTCAGCTTTTTTCTTCGATCCGGAGGAACGCAGAAGGAGAGGCAGCTGGAAAAGAGCGCCAACGATGAAAATGATCAGCTTCGATCTGTCGGGTCCCTTGAAGAAGAGTCCGAAAACGATGATCAGAAGTCCTGTAATGGAGAACGCGATGCCTGTCGCGCGGCGCTTGTCGGAACGGGCATTTACGATGTTCTTGATCAGGGAGAAAACGTTGTTGAGTGTCCAGTACAGTACGAGTCCGGACGGGGAGTTATAAAGGAGTACGAGGAAGATCAGAGCCATACCGTGAAGCGTGATCTTATCCTTGAACTTTAATCCCTTGGTGTAGATCTCCGAGGAGACGACATTGATGAGTGTCATCGCGATCGGAAGTACATTGATGGAAAAACCGCTGATACTAAAAAGCGCATCCGGCTGGCCGAGATCCTTCAGGAAAAGGAAGGACGTGCCGCGGAGCGCAGGGAGATTCGACAGGAAGTTATAAGCCGCGATGAAGAACGGAACTTCGAGGATCAGCGCGATCGAAGATCTTAACGCGTAGATCGGCTTATAGTTGTTCTCCTTATAGAAAGCCTGGAGCATCATGTAACGCTCATCACCCTTGAAGGTCTTCTTGATGTGCGTGACAAAGGATTCCATCTTCTTCTCGCGCTCCCGCTCTTCCGCCTGGATCGCATCCGCGCGGTTATAGAAGGGGAGAAGGAGAAGATTGACGACGAGACTTAACGGGAAAATGGCCGCGCCGCAGCTGCCGAGAACATAGAAGGCCGCCGCAAATACAGCCTCTAAGATCAAGGTCAGAGGAGAGAGCAGTAATTGATACAGTATACTCCCGATAGACACGGCAACCCCCTAGTATCGGACCTTTCCAGGTCCTAAAAAGCTTACTTTTCTTCAGCGACAGCTTCTTCCGAAGCCTTCTTTGTTTTCTTAGACTTCTTCGATTCTTTCTTCGACTCAGATTCGGATTCTTCTTCCTCTTTCTTCGTCAGTTCTTCGTACTTGGCAACGAGGTAGTCGCAGACACGCTTTGTACCCTCGCCCTGATATGCCCATGCTTCGTCACGGACCTGGTGACGGCTCTCTGTGAAGGACTTGTCCTCGAGGCAGTCATCGATCATCTTCTTAAGGTCAGATCTGTTCTCCTTAGTGAGCTTGGCGCCAAGTCTCGGAATAACACTTAAGCCCCACGGCTGGCGCTTGAGCCACCATGCATCGTACGGGGAAGAGTCGAACTCGGTGTCGGCACAGATGACCGGCTTATCGAATACGAGCGAGAAGTCGAAGATAACACCCGAGAAGTCGGAGATCAGGATGTCCGAACGGTTCAGGGCATCGAAGTTATCGGTGTCTCTGTTCCACTCGAGCTGATCGGAATTCGGGAATTCCGCCATCAGTTTGTCCATCAGTTCTTTTTCCGAAGTAAAGGACTGCGGGTGAGGACGGACGATGATGTGATAGCCGGTAGCGAGAAGATCACGGATGAACTCTTCGCCGTAGCGGGAAAGGATCGCGCTCGTGCCCCAGGAAGGAGCGAGGAGAACGGTTCTGGTCTTTTCGGAATCATCAGAATTGGCCTCGTCAGCTGCAGCCTTACGCTCCTCGAATTTCTTTCTCTTCTCGTCCATGAACGGGCTACCTGTCAGGACAAGTTCTTTTGCCTTCAGCTTACGGACCTCTTCGAGATCACGTGTATCGTCGATCTGGAACTGTCCGGAGCAGAGGACGGCGTCGTAGAAGTCGATACCGAACATTCTGTAGGTCGTCATCTCGGCAGGGGAGTGCGGAACGTGTACATAGTACTTGGCGTCCTTAGAGCGCTTCCACTGGTAAACGTCGACACCCGGTGTGGTGGAAAGAACGATGGAAGCCTTGACGAAGTTGAGCTTCGCGAAAGCCTTGTTGCCGGGTCCGATGCACTCGGCCTTGACGTGCTCCATCTCGGTCTTCAGTCCCGGATCGTCCTCGGAAGCGGTCATGTATACGCAGTCAAAACCGCGGTCGTTCATTTCCTTCAGGATCGGCTCGAATACCGACCAGTAACGCTTATCGTCAGAGAAGACAGCCAGCGGGATCGCCTTATCAGAATCGTCTTTTGCTTTACCGCCGCTCAGGAGGAAACGGATCTTTACCCACAGTCCCTTGAATGCGAAGCGTGCGACGCCCAGAAGACCGATCAGGATCGCGAAAAGCATGGAACCCGTACCCGGGTCAATATAAAGTCTTACAGGATGCATCATTCTTCTTTCCTCCAGTTCTCTTTTTCCAGTACATTCTTGTTGTTCAGGGAGTACCAGATACAGTTCGTAAATGTGTTTCCGGAGTTGGACTCGGCCGACCAGTTATCGGTGTAGAGGACAAGCTGCTTGCCGTCCTTGGCATCCGGCTGGTAGATCGGGTTCTTGGTAAACGGGTTGATCGGGTTATCGAGAAGACCTGTCATCGCCAGAGTCGGAGTATCCGCATTGGTCATGAATGTGTAGTCGACCTTGAACTCGCCGGTGGAGTTGAAGTCCTTATAGAAAAGCACCGGATTATAGCCCATGGCGTCTTCGGAGTTATAGAGAGTATCCGGATCGCCGTCGCCGAAGAGCATGCTGTCAAAGGAACCGAGGCCCCAGGCGTGGTCAGATACGATGATGATTCTCGTGTTATCGTAGACACCCTGCGCACGGAGCTCGTCCATCCACTCGCCGAGGCGCTTGAGGACAGCCATGTCACTCTCGTAGTGAGCCATCTGGTAAGTGGTATCCATGTGCATCGTGACACCGTTATAGGTGAAACGCTCTGTATGTGTGCGGTCATACTCACCATTCTCAACGACATCTGCCGGCTCGTAATCCGGTTCCTGCAGAGGAATGATGTTATGTGTCGCACTGTTCTGCATCATGATGAAGTTTCTCTTACCTGTTTCCTTCGATTCTGTGATCGACGGGAGGGCACGGAGTACTTCATAGGAGTTCATGAACGAATCCATGAGCGCTGCAGGAACGTTATAACGCTCGATCGCGCCGCCCTGGATGAGGGCTGTGCTCGATGTACCCGGCTGGAAGTAGATACCGGTCGAGTATACGGCGGACTGCATGAACAGAGGAGAGACCTTCATGACACTGTAGCAGAAGAAGTTTCTCTTCCAGATGGACTTCATGTTGTCCGCGATATCGGAAGAATCACGGAACTGGCCGAACTCGGTGTTATAGGTCTTGATGTCCGGATAATCCTCGAAGATCGACAGGTCCGGGATCAGGCTGTAGCCGGCGTACGGCGGGTCCATAACGGTGACGTCATATCCTGCTTCGGAGAAGATGATCGGCATCGTCATAAGAGCTTCGTTGTGCTTTTCCTTAAGGGAAAGGTCCGGACGGCTGTTGATGCCTGTCGGAGTGTAGTCATATCCGCCGAACAGAGCCGGAGCGGCAACCAGGGTTCTGGTTCCGTAGGACAGTGTGTTCGGGTACCAGGTGAATCCCTGGAACTGCTTCGCGAGGTTCGGATCCTCCTGGAAAAGATACGGTACGTAGGATGCGACCGCACGGTCGATCATGAGAACGACGACGTTTTCCTGATCCTTACTGAAGGTAAGTGTCGGGCGCTCGGAGTTCGCGTTCTCTTCGATAACACGGCGGATGTTCGGCATCGCCTTCTGGATATCGTAGCAGTTGTAGACGGTCATGGCGCCGACAGCGATCAGAAGGACCGGAGAGATGAAGCGGATGACCTGGGATCTGAACTTATAGACCACGATGATCAGTGCGGTAAGAGCGACGATCATCAGAAGGTCGAGGAAGATCTTGTTCTTGGCAAGATCGAGAGCGACATCGAATCGGAGATCCGTTGTCAGGGAGTTGCTGTTCTGGCCGAAGACCATGTAGTTGGCAACACCTGTGATCGCGCAGACCCACATCGCGCCGGTGAAGCAGCGCTTCGCTTTATTGCTAGCGAGGTAGTAGAACAGTCCGCACCATACGATGAAGAAACCGACCGCGGTAAGGAATGTGAAGAATACATAGCGGTTCGGGGAGTGAACGTCCGATGTCAGGACGAACTCGAGCGGAGAGGACTTGATGATCGAAGACGGGATCAGTCCGCCGAGAAGGATCGTCAGGAAAAGTGCCGCGCCAAGGAAGAGACGGTGGTCTGCCTTCTTCTCCTCAGTAGCGGAGGCGAGTGCTTTTGCCTTACGCTTAGGAATAAAACCGATTACCAGAGGAATCAGCATCAGTGCGCCGAAGGCGAGGACGCCGAGACGGTAGTTCGGAAGTCCGTGGAAGAAGCAGAAACCGTAGAGAAGAACGGCGGCTCCGCCGATACCGAAGAGGATACCTGCGGTACGCTTCTTGTTCTTGGTGCCGTTAACGACATTCTTCAGAAGCGAGAAGATGTTGTTGAGTGTCCAGTAAAGAACGAGACCGGACGGGGAATCGTAGAGGAGTACGAGGAAGATCAGGGCCATACCGTGGAGCATGATCTTGTCCTTGAACTTCAATCCCTTGGTGTAGATCTCCGAGGAGACGACGTTGATCAGGGTCATCAGGATCGGCATGGCATTGAGTGTCACACCGCCGATCACGAGAAGTCCGTCCGGCTTCGAAAGATCGTTGAAGCAGAGGAACTTCGCGCCCTGAAGGTCAGGAAGCTTCGACAGGAAGTTGTAAGCCGCGATGAAGAACGGGACTTCCAGGACAAGAGCGATGGAAGATCTTACCGCGTAGATCGGCTTGTAGTTGTTCTCCTTATAGAGGGTCTGGAGCATCATGAAGCGCTCGTCACCCTTAAAGGTCTTCTTGATGTGCTCTACAAACGGAGCCATCTTCTTTTCGCGTTCTCTTTCTTCTTCCTGGATCGCATCCGCACGGTTGTAGAACGGAAGGAGCAGGAGGTTGACCACGAGACTCAGAGGGAAGATCGCGGCACCGCTACTACGCAGAAGCTCAAACGCAGTACTGTACACCGCTTCAAAGATCAGTGTCAGCGGAGACAGGAACAGTTGGTACATTATTGATCCAAAAGACATGTTTCTTAGGCCTTCTTTTCATTTTTTCAGTGCCCGCGGGCATAGTGGCACGCGAACGAACAGGAAAAATTATAACACTTAGATGGAAGTATCACAATATATAATGCGCGCGTGTATATATACATGCGTGCGCGCGTGCGTGAGAAAATCCCTGCCCGATACGGAGATTTCGTTCTTTGCAATGGGCAGGAAGCATAGTAAGATGAAGAGGACAGATTCATTCTTGCGGAGGTTTTTCCATGTCGAAAAGCACTAGTCATATGATTTCGTTTCATTCCCCGGCGAAGGTGTGGGAAGAGGCGCTGCCGGTTGGTAACGGCAAGCTTGGCGGAATGGTGTTCGGACTGCCCTTTACCGAGCGCATCCAGCTTAACGAAGACAGTGTCTGGTATGGAGGCCCGCAGGACCGGAATAACCCGTCTGCACTCGAGAAACTTCCGGAGATCAGAAAACTCATCCTCGAGGGACGTATCCGTGAGGCGCAGGAGCTCTGTACATTTGCGCTGTCCGGCATTCCGGAGGAACAGCGCCATTATGAGACTCTCGGAAATCTCTATATCGAATTTGACGGAACGGAGATGGGGTACTCGGACTATTCCCGTGAACTCGATCTTTCGACCGCGACCGTCACGACGAGCTTTGTTCTCGGCGGAGTGAAGTATACCCGTGAAGTGATCGCAAGTTATCCTCATGACGCGATGCTCATCCGCCTGACTGCAGATCAGCCCGGTTCGTTAAGTTTCCATGCCCAGCTCGGAAGAAATCCGGGAAAGCCCTGGGAAGAGACACCTTATCAGAAACAGACGATCCGAAGACAGTGCTATACCGGCCTGACGGACAGTAT
>DBYF01000005.1:27373-32515 GCA_002310155.1 Mageeibacillus sp. UBA1193
GGGCGGTGTGCATATGGCCTGCGGCATCAAGGTCATCCCGCAGGGCGGAAGCGTGGAAGTGATCGGAAATACCGTAAGGATCCTGAGCGCGGATGAAGCCCTGATCATTCTCTGCGCGGATACGACATTCCGTAAGGAAGATCCTGCAGCTTCAGTCCTGGAGAAACTCGAGAAAGCCGGTAATCTTACCTGGGATGAGCTTTATCAGGCACATGAAGAAGACTACCAGACCCTCTATAACCGTGTGAAGCTTCAGATCGACGGACAGGAGGAGGTCGAGAGGTTCTTCCAGTTCGGTCGCTATCTCATGATCGCCGGCTCTCGTCCGGGATCTCTGCCGCTGAATCTTCAGGGTATCTGGAATCAGGATATGACACCGATCTGGGGCAGCCGCTTCACGATCAATATCAACGCAGAGATGAACTACTGGCCGGCACTTACGACGAACCTCGCCGAGTGCCAGGAGCCTCTGTTCGATCTGATCGAAAGAGTCCGTGAGAACGGCCGCGTAACAGCAAAGAAGATGTATGGCTGCGGTGGTTTCATGGCGCACCATAACACCGATATCTGGGGCGATACCGCGCCGCAGGATGTCTGCATCAGCTCGAGTTACTGGGTGATGGGCGGCGCGTGGCTGTCTCTTCATATCTGGGAACAGTATCTCTTCACTAAGGACCTCGGGTTCCTGAAGAAGAATTATCCGATCATGCGCGAGGCCGCCGAGTTCGTGATGGATTACCTGATTGATGACGGCGAGTATCTCGTGACCTGTCCGACACTCTCGCCGGAGAATACTTACATTCTTCCGAATGGCGAACAGGGTGTGGTCTGTAAGGGCGCCTCGATGGACAATCAGATCATCACCGAACTTCTGAAAGCATGTATTTCCGCGGAAAAAGCACTTGTCATCGAGGGCTCTGATTCTATCTCCGATCGTGCGCAGAAAGTCCTTCCTCGTATCGCTCCGATCAAGGTCGGAAAGCACGGACAGATCATGGAGTGGAACGAAGACTACGAAGAAGCCGAGCCCGGCCACAGACACATTTCCCAGCTGTTCGCGCTCTATCCCGGAACGCAGATCACTTGTCGGGAAGAAGTGCTTTTCGAGGCGGCAAAGAAAACACTCGAGAGACGACTGTCCTATGGAGGCGGCCACTCGGGATGGAGCCGTGCGTGGATCATCAACATGTACGCCAGACTCATGGACGGGGAGAAGGCCTATGAGAACCTGATGAAACTGATCTCTGACCAGACGCTTCCGAACCTCTTCGATAACCATCCGCCGTTCCAGATCGACGGCAACTTCGGCGCGACGGCCGGCATCGCGGAGATGCTCGTGCAGAGCCACGAAGAGGAGATCCGTCTCCTGCCTGCGATCCCGGATGCGTGGAAGAAGCACGGCCGTGTCGAAGGACTTCGCGTCCGCGGCGGAAAAACAGTTTCCGTTCTTGAATGGAAAGACGGACAGATCGTCGATTTCCAGCTCGCATAAGGACCATCGGACCACGCATTTTTCTGTGCTCAAATATCCCCTCGGCTCTAGCATTTGCCCGTTATCTCTGCTACTATAAAAGTGTTGTGAAGGTAAAGGGGGGTATATCATGTCAACAACAAATATCGTTATCCTTATTACCATCGGTCTGTATCTTCTTATGATGATCATAATCGGTGGTGTTTTCAGCAAGAAGAACAAGAACACAGATGACTTCTACCTTGGTGGCAGAAAGCTCGGTCCGATCGTTACCGCGATGAGTGCGGAAGCGTCCGACATGAGTTCCTGGCTTCTGATGGGTCTTCCGGCCGTTGCCCTGATGACGGGTATTCCGGAGGCGTTCTGGACGGCGATCGGTCTTGCGGCCGGTACGTACCTGAACTGGCTTTTCGTCGCGAAGAGACTTCGTGTTTATACGAGTAAAGTCGAAGCGGTTACGCTTCCGGACTTTTTCTCTAAGCGTTTCGGAGATCAGCACCATATCATCACACTGGTAGCGGCGCTGTTTATCGTTATCTTCTTCGTTCCGTATACCGCATCGGGATTTGCCGCCTGCGGTAAACTCTTTTCTTCACTTTTTGATGTTTCCTACACCTACGCCATGATCGCCAGTGCATGCGTTATCGTTCTGTACTGTACGCTCGGCGGATTCCTCGCGGCGTCCACGACGGACTTTATCCAGTCCATCATCATGACAGTCGCGCTCCTGGTCGTTCTCGGCGTCGGCGAAGCTGTACTGGGTGGCTTCGGTAATGTATTCGATAATGTAAAGAACATGGACGGTTATATGGATGTTTTCAAGGGCTTCAGCGTCGAGAAAGGATCGATCGGCAGCTATGGAGCACTTCCGGTGGCCTCGACACTCGCATGGGGCCTCGGCTACTTCGGTATGCCGCACATTCTCCTTCGCTTTATGGCGATCGAAGATAAGAAGAAGCTCAAGCTGTCCCGCCGTATCGCTTCGATCTGGGTCGTTATCTCCATGGCGATCGCAGTTGTGATCGGTTTTGTCGGATACTCTCTCATGAAGAACGGTATCGTTCCTGCATATGCTGATGCATCTGCTGCGGAGACGATCATCGTTGATGTAGCGAAGTGGATCGCATCGCACGGTTATATCGCCGCATTTGTCGGTGGTGTTATCCTCGCAGGTATCCTCGCATCGACCATGTCCACCGCAGACTCCCAGCTTCTCGCTGCTGCTTCTTCCGTCTCCCAGAACCTCGTTCAGGAGACATTCGGTATGAAGCTCTCTGAGAAGAAGGGAGTATGGCTTGCCCGTATCTGCGTTATCGTGATCTCCATTGTCGCGGTATTCCTCGCCCTTGATCCGAGCAGTTCCGTATTCCGTATCGTATCCTTCGCATGGGCCGGATTCGGTGCCGTCTTCGGACCGCTGGTTCTGTTCGGACTGTTCTGGAAGAGAACGAACATGTGGGGTGCGCTCGCCGGTATGTTGTCGGGCGGTACCATGATCTTCGTATGGAAGTTTGCTGTCCGTAAGGCATGTGCAGGCACATGGCTCGACATCTACGAGCTTCTGCCGGCATTCATCATCGCCTGCATCTTCATCGTTGTTGTCAGCCTGCTGACCAAGAAGCCGGGCGAAGAGATCGTAAAGACTTTCGACGATGTCAAGGCGGAGTGCGCTGCAGAGTAAGATCGATAAGATCAGCTTAAGAAAAGGTCTTTTATGAAAAGTTTTTTCCGTAAGCATCCGGTGATCATCAGTGTGACAATCGTTTTTGTTGTCGCACTGGTGATCCTTTCTGTTCTGATCTTCCGGGGCATCATGACCACCAGCTCAAAAACAAAGGAAGAACGTCATCTTCACGCCATAGAAGAAGTTCGGAAAGAGTATCCGGAAAGCGTGAAGATTCCGCTGACGGAGGAGTTTCTCAAAGAGGAATATGAGATCTTCGTCAAGGCGAATGGTTCGTGGCTGCTCTATCTTCTGATCGCGTTAGCGCTGCTTCTTTTCTACGGTATCGTGATTGTTCTTGCAGCCCATAACGGAACGATCGGATTCCATCTGCTGAAGTATGGTTATACGAGGACAATTCATGACACAAGAAAGAAAAACATCAGATCACGGTTTACCGTTGTCCATGCAGGGATCGCTATGTCGCTTACCGTACTGGTTTTTGTGGGGCTTCTCGGCTGGACCCTGAAGATCACCGTGTTCAAGAAACCGGAGATCCGGGTGTCAACGATCAAGGTGAATGCGAAGAACATGGAAGTGTTTCAAAGCACCGGGGTCAACGGCGAGCCGGTCATTAATAACAAGTACTATCTGTATTACGGACCGGACAGCACAAATCCGGACAAGCTTTCGGTGTCCTTCGACATTTACAATCAGGTCGAGAAACTGGGCGTGTACCACCTGGCGTATGTGGAAGGGGTTCACAATTACACATACGTGGGGATCTATCCGGACGAAGAATTCGAGCGCGTAGATCAGTAACCTTTCTATCATTTGAAAAGCACTGATCCCGCAGCCGTATCTTACTCAACCAGCAGAAAATTACCTGTCAGAGGGTCGCGTTGACTTGTGTCGATGCGGCCCTTTTGCGGCGGTTCTTTTACAAAGTCCGGACGGCTCTTCGGCTCCTCACGGAGGTAATAGTCGAGGGTCAGTGCCTCACGCACTTCCTCTTCGTAGAGCGTGGTCTTTTCCTCGGAGAAATCGAGCATGATCTCATATCTTCTGAATCGTGCGGGAGTCTTGATGAAGTAGTTTTTCTCCTTATAGTAGTCGGCCATCGCGCTGAACATATCGAATGGTGTCTCAAAGGCTTTCTCCAGAAGCTTCAGTGTATGTGTGAACTGGTGACTGTTATAGAAGATATCTACCATTTCTTCCATATTCTTCAGGTGGCAGAGCTCGTCGAAGCGGAGCCATCTCGTGGAGAGGACTTCGTAAGGCGCGTCTTCGGATCTGACGATCGCGAATTTCTCGCAGTCTTCCTCGATCGGTGCGCCCTTTAAGACCTTGAGGAATCCGAGCTGGAGCTGGGTCGGAGCGAGCGCGTACACGTCATTGAATGAGTTTCTGAAACTCCTGTATCCTTCGTAGGGAAGTCCTGCGATCAGGTCGAGATGGATGTGGAGCGTATGTGTCGCGGACAGTTCCTCGACGACCTTACTGATCTTTCTTATCGAGGAAGGACGGTTGACCGCGAGGAGCGTATCCTGATTGGTCGTCTGCACGCCGATCTCGAGCTTGATGGCACCCGGACGCATCTTCCGGAGGATCTCGATCTCTTCCTTATCGATCAGCTCCGCGGCGATCTCGAAGTGGAAGTTCGTCTTACCGGTATCGTGCTCGAGGATGTAGTTCCAGATCGCTTCCGTTCTTTCCTTGTTACTGTTGAAAGTTCTGTCGATGAACTTGACCTGCGGTACCTCTTCGTCGAGGAAGAACTGGATCTCGCGGAAGACGAAGGGGAGACTTCTGTAGCGGACGGTCTTGTCGATCGAGGACAGGCAGTAGCTGCAGCGGTAGGGACATCCGCGTGAGGACTCGTAGTACACGATGCGGTTATCAAAGTCCGTCATGCCCTCTTCGTAGATGAAGGGAAGAGAGTCCATGTTCATGAGTTCGGTCTTAATGACGGTCGGACGCTCGCGCAGCGCGACGTTCGGAATAT
>DBYF01000005.1:32570-41722 GCA_002310155.1 Mageeibacillus sp. UBA1193
ACGTATTGTCCTACGATCCTGGTAAAAGCACTCTCGCCCTCGCCGACGATGATGCCTCTTACACTCGGGCACTGCTCGAAGATCTTGTCATAATGGTATGACACCTCAGGACCGCCGAGCCAGATATCCGTATTGGGAAGGACCTTCGGAATATCGGAAAGAAGCTTCTTGACCTCATCGATATTCCAGATGTATGTGGAGATGCCGATCGCATCAGGCTTGAGCTCACAGATCGAAGACAGGATCGTGTGGATCGGCGTATTGATCGTGGTCTCATAGATCGATGTCACGCCCGGATATACACGGTCAGCGTACTCCCGGAGAGAGTAGACCGCAGGGTTGGAATGAATGTATTTTGCGTTGATAGCGACAAGAAGAAAATTCATAAGATCCGCCTCCTTCATCAGCTTTGTGTCTTGTTCATGAGTGCGTCATAGTGTGCTTTTCGGATATACACATACACAGTCTCGTCGTGGACATAGAGCTCGTATCCGCACTTGGCATACGCACGTCCCAGTTTATCCATGAATTCATCGTCGAGATCCTCTGTCCTCCGATAGGTCAGAACATCCGGTGTGCTCGAGCGGACATCATCGCCCTGAAGCGATACGATCCTTGCCCGGTCGAAGTTCGGTACGTAGAAGTATTTGAAGTCCGGCACCGCCGTCGTCATGTCATAGAAATACAGATAGCAGAGGTTGCCGTAGTACATGTATGTGGAATCGGGGAAAGCCTGCGAATACTCCTCCATGCGGATCTCCAGCTCCGGCTTTTCCATCGGGATGAGAGGCCGGATGCACATGATCTGTATGATGAAAAATACGATCAGTGCCGAAGCGACCGAGGAAGTGATCACTGTTGAGCGGTTCTTGGGGAAGCGTTTCCTGATGGCGCTTCCGAGAAAACACGGTCCCCACATGAGAAGAGGGACCAGCGTGGTCAGTACATAGCGGTAGATCAGGGGCAGCGTGATGAACGCGATGACGACGAAGCCGCACAGTACGTAGATACCAAGCTGTTTTCTCGTATTACAGCCTTCTTTTGCCCTGAGAAAAGCACTTGTAAACGCGACGATCGCGAGGATGAACAGGATATTGATCGCGACCTTCGCTTCGAACTGGATCCACGGGCGGAAGTAGAATAGGTCATAGCCCGCCTTGCTTGCGTATCTCATGTTGAATGTGAAATAGCAGTCGATCAGGTCGTCCATGGCGCCGTGATAGCAGAAAAAAGCGACGAACGGCAGGCAGGAGAGGATGATACCGGATACGAAAACGACCGTGTTCGTGAAGAATACCTTGATCTTCTTTCGGATGAGCTGATACAGGAAGAACAGTCCCAGGAAGCAGAGGTAGTAGATGCAGAAGTTCATCTTCAGAAGGAAGACGCCTCCGCAGAGAAGACCCAGGATCAGCATATCCTTTCCGGAGAAGACTTCTTCGACCGGCTTTTCTTTTCTTTCGGTGATCCGCTTGAAAAAGAGATACTGGGATGCGGAAAGGAAAAGAAGAACGATATGTTCCGGTTTGGTTCCGGAAACGAAAAGAGAATTGCTGTGAAGATTCAGTAGGGCGATGGTGATCATGAGCCCCATGAAGGAACTGTCTTCATCGAAGAACAGCCGCGCGGTCTTATAGAGAAGATAAAAAGACGCGGCATTGATCAGGGAAAACACGATCCAGATGCCGATGTCGGAACAGCCTGTGATCAGCATACCGAAGGCATAGACGAAATAGAGAAGAGGTCCTTTGTGATCGAACAGATCGCGGTAAGGGATCTTACCCTTCAGAAGACCTTTGGAGACCAGCCGGTAGGCGACTTCATCTGTCTCGAAGCAGTATCGGTGGATCGGGGAAAAGGGGCACACGAAAAGAAGAAGCAGAAGTACCGAAAAGATAATGATGGACGGGTATAAGACGTCCTTATTCAGTTTTCGTGATGTTCTTTCCATCGCACACACCTGACCTCAAATTCTACTTAGAATTATAGCAAAAAGAGGTCAAAAAGACCACCGCGTGAGAGCCGGCAGACTCTGGGTCAGGGATCTCAAACCGCGGTGGATCAGTGCTTTTCGGGCAAATGAAAAGGACCGTCTGTATGGGGTGGATGACGGTCCGTTTTCTGGGGTATATATCAGGAAGGTCGCGAGGGGGATCACATTGCTGTGTATCCACCATCGACCGGAAGATTGACACCGGTAACGTATGCGGAGTTCTTGGATGCCAGGAAGAGAGTAGCGGTATCGAGTTCGCCCTCTTCGCCGTAGCGCTCTTCAGGGATCATTGTCTTCGCGTTCTGCTGGAAGAAATCGCTGTTTAATGTGTCACGGGTAAGGTCTGTGTAGAAGTAGCCCGGGCAGATGGAGTTAACGGTGATGCCGTATTTTCCCCACTCAGCAGCGAGTGCGCGTGTCATGTTTACGACGCCGCCCTTAGCAGCGTGATACGGAGCAGAACCGCAGATCTTGTTTCCTACAAGACCGTACATGGAAGCGATGTTGATGATACGGCCGTACTTTGCGCCGATCATGTACTTCTTCGCAACAGCTCTTGCTACGCGGAACGAACCGAAAAGGTCGATGTTCATTTCATTGTTGAACTGCTCATCTGTGATGTCTTCAGCCGGAGCTACAGCACCAGTACCTGCGTTGTTCACGAGGATGTCTACGCGTCCGAACTTCTCGAGGACCTTATCTACCATTCCGTCAACAGCAGCTGTGTCTGTGATGTCGCAGCGGACTGCAAGTGTCTCAACGCCATACTCTTTGTTGAGCTCTTCGCAAACGGAATCGATCATTTCCTGGCGGCGGGCTACTGCAACGATCTTGCATCCCTGGCTTGCCAGTGCTTTTGCCATCTGAACGCCTAATCCGGTGGAGCAACCGGTAACGATAGCAACTTGTCCTTCGAAATCAAAATAGTTTTTCATGTGTTTATTCTCCTTTTCTGTTCGTTTTCCGTACAAGAGTATATCATTAAGCCCTACAAAATGGACTTTTCCGTTCATTCGTTATTTGTACAAGAAAAAAATGTGCTATCCTGTAAACACATGACAAGAACACAATGAAAATGATCAATTGATTTTCATTTTGATTTTCATATATATCAAAAGCGAAAGCAAATGAAAGAAAAGGAAAGGAAATTTGAGAATAGAATGAAACGTTTCGACACTACTCTCTGCTATATTTTTGGCCCTTCGGGCGTTCTTATGCTGCACCGCACGAAGAAGGAAAACGACCTCAACAAGGACAAGTACATCGGTGTGGGTGGTCATCTCGAACATGGTGAGTCTCCGGAAGAATGTGTGCTTCGTGAAGTGAAGGAAGAGACCGGCGTTACAATGACGTCCTTCCGGCTCCGCGGAATCCTCACTTTCGTGATCGATGATATCGATGAGATCTCTTTCCTTTATACCTGTGATGCATACGAAGGAGAGCTTCGTGACGGGGATGCATGTAATGAGGGCGAGCTCGTATGGGTCGATCCCGAAAAGATCGGAGAACTTCCCATATGGCCGGGCGATAAGATCTTTTTCCGCCTGCTGAAGGAACGGGAAGACGTGTTCTCCCTGAAGCTCACTTACATCCACGATGAACTGACCGAGGCCGAGGTGGATGGAAAGAAGATCGATTTTGTAGTATAAATAGTAAGTCTAATATTTTATAAGGAAGAGAAACACATGTCCGACAATAAAACGAAGAAAAAGAAGTCCGCGTACCGACGCATGATCGAGCACCGACTCAAGGTAGCAGGTATCGTGATCGGTTCGATCGCGCTTCTGGCGATCCTCTTTTTCACATGTATCGCCAGCTACAGCTTTTCCGAGAAGGCCTGGCACGTCAAGTTCGATCCGATCCACGGCTATTCCTACACTTTATATCTGAAGAAAGAATATACACCGGCACATATCGTGATCGAGTCCAGTTCCAAGGGTTCTTCCGAAGTTACTGTCCCGGATTCGATCTGGGGTGTACGAGTAGACGAGCTCTCCGATGACGTTTTCAAGGATTCCGTAAAGACCGTCAAGCTCGGAAAGAACGTTACCCAGGTAGGTGAGGGCAACTCCGACAAGACTTTCATTCTCCCGGAGAACTACGGCAGCGCAGGATTCTTTACGACATTTAGGGATAAGGAAGGAAGCGGCTTCTACTATAAGGCACTTCCGGACAAGACCCTGGTCGCATTTGCGTACTTTAAGGATCAGGCATCCTACCAGGTACCGAAGACCTTCGGCGGTATTACTGTCAGCAAGGCAACAGAGTTCTATGAGAACGATAACTATACACTGACTTTTGCGGAGTTCGAGGCGAAGACTTCGACCTTGATCCCTTATAACATGGTCCGCGTGAAGCTTCTGGAAAAGGACGGTATCGATCCTTATGCAAACTCCATGACCGGCGCGACTACGCACGATAAGCTCCGTGCCCAGCTCCTCGGACTTCCCCAGACCTTTAACTATAAGGATGACGGAGTGACTCCGGCAGACGGTGAGACCGCGATCAAGCTTGCTCTCATACAGAGAGGTGACGGTCTCGGCAAGACCTGCGGTGATGTATTGGCTGAGTATCCGGAAAGAGATTTCGTCGCTGCTGTGAAGTACATCTCCACGATGACCGCGGACTGCCTGACAACGGATGAGCCGGTACTCGAAGCCTGGATGACAGACGGCTTCGTCACACCGTAAGCTCCTGAACAGCCGGGATAAAACGAACAGAAGAAAAAAAGAAGTGCTTCCCAAATCGGGAAGCACTTTTGTTTTAGGATCCTGTTTTAATGACCGGTCAGCCGATACCCAGTGTGGTGGTTGCCGTACTGATCGTGTCTTCCGGCAGATCGTTGGGATCAACGAACTCGAAGAGGCTTCCGGTAATGACCTCGACCAAGATGTACTTGCAGCCATCCTGATAGTAGATCGTGCATCCGGAGTCGACGCCCTTACTGTGGAGTTCTTCGGTCGGAGTCTTCGAATCATCGCGAGCTGCAACCGTCGCACGCAGATTAAGATCCTCCCAGTCGGCGGGAAGTCCGTACATGACCGTATTCTCTTTCTTCCAGACGTAGAGCTTGCCGTCAAAGACGACGCACATCTCCGAGTCACGGTAGGGCTGTTCACGCTTGATTACGCGGGTCGTAAGGATACAGCTGTAGATGGTGGCCGCTGTATAGGTCGCCCAGAGAAGAACGACGATGACCGAGATCAGCTGTACACCCAGCCACTTCTTCTTGTAAGCCATGAGCATCAGGCCGATCAGAAATACGCCTGCGATCGTGAAGAAGTAGTAGAGCTTATAGTACGGGTCATGGACCGCGAGAAGATATACGAAGATCGCGTTGAGGACCGACAGTACACTGATGATACTGATCTCAACGATCGTCAGGATCTTCGCGGGATCTTTTTTCTTCGGGGTTACCGGCGCGGATACTTTCTTAGGAGCGGTTTCTGTTTCAGACATCTTCAGGGCGCTCCTTCTTACTCGTTAATGAATTTCAGGAGCAGATCCTTCGGCAGGAAGCCCAGGTTCTTTTTCTTGATCTCGCCGTTCTCGAAAACGAGAAGGGTAGGGATGTTGGAGATCTTGTACTCAAGTGCCAGCTCCATCTGTTCGTCGACATTGACCTTGCCGACCTTGATCTTGCCTTCGAGTTCGTTAGCGACTTCCTCGAGTACCGGAGCCAGCATCTGGCACGGTCCGCACCATGTTGCCCAGAAATCTACGACTACCGGAATGGAAGACTTCAGTACTTCCTGCTCAAAATTATCTTTGGTTAATACGATTTCAGCCATATTCTAATTCCTTTCCATATATAAAAGCACTATTCCTTGTTACTTTCTTTTATAGTATAGCATGCAGTGGCAGAAACCTTCAAAGTCCGGATCGGCGATCTGGTCTCTGAATTCCTTACACATGCACTTGGTCTCTTCGGTACGCTCGAGACGGCAAGGGCAGTAGCCGCCTTTCTGTTTCAAGCCTTCCTTGATCGTAGCGACAACTTTCTCGTCGGGGTTCAGTTCAATCTTCATAAGGACCTCCTACATAAAAAATGGGGATCGTTGCTTATCCGCAGCGATCCCCACGCTTCTTAACTAATCGAATAATCAAACTACGCGAGTCTTCATCTTATCGTAAGCTTCTCTTGCGACTGCGCGTACGCTCGGATCAGAATCTGCAAAAGCAAGCTTTTTCAGATACTCTTCACAATGCTTCGCATTAATCAGACCGGCAGACTCTGCAGCTGCTGCTCTTACCATCGGAGAAGGATCACGGAACAGGGGAATCAGATGCATACCTGATTCATATGTGCTAATCTGTCCCATTGCTTTAGCTACCGCTACACGGATCTCATCTTCCGGGTCATCAGCCATCTTTAACAGAGCACCCAGATTCTGCTTCTTACCGAGTTTATCGATCTTTTCAGTCAGTCTATCAATCTTTGCCATCCGGATCGCCCCTTTCCTTTCAAGATTACAAGTAGTTTCTATAATGATTATGCACTTAATTTGACAAATGCGCTAGTAGTATTTGCTAAAAAGTGTGAAAAAATTTGTTTCGAATTTGTGAATGACGATAGCCATATCTTAAATCTTTATTAGAATTATAGCAGATTTTAAAGAGAAAAGGTGTTTCCTCTTTCAATTTGGTCTGCTAAACTTAAAAAGGTATTTCGTTTGAGGTGATCGTTTTGGAGAGGAAAACCCGCTTTTTCGCACTAGTTTTATCTTTGGCGCTGCTTGGCTCAGTGTGGACTTCCTGTAAGAAGGACAGTGCCCCTGAGTCGACATCATCCAGTGAACAGTCTTCCCTGACGACACAGCCTTCGGCTACTCCGACACCTACTCCGACGCCTCTTCCTACTGATACACCGACCCCGACGCCTTCTCCGGTGCCGACTCCGACCGAGATCAAGATCAGCTTTATCGGCGATACGACCCTCGGCGAGCAGCGTGACCATGCCGGGATGTCCTACTGTTTCAGCTCCGTGGTCGGGGACAATTATTCCTATCCTTTCTCAAAAGCACTTCCGTACCTTCAGGACGATGATATGACGCTGTGTAACCTGGAGGGCCCGATGACGACTTCGACATCGCTTCGCCCGGAGCGTGAGATCTACCTCAAGATGAACCCGAAGTACGTCGAGGTCTTGAAGGAAGCCAGCATCGAGTGCTGTAATCTCGCGAACAACCATATGCTCGACTATACCGAGGAAGGCCATCTTGAGACCAGAAAGGTCCTCGAGGATGCCGGAATCGTATGGAGCGATAACAGTTACTATAACGTTTATGAAGTAAAAGGCGTGAAGATCGGCATGGCCGGCTTCAATTTCACATATGAGAGATCCGTGTACTATAACGCGATCGATGTCCTTCGCGGAAAGGGCTGCGATATCGTCATCATCTCCTGCCATATCGGTGTAGAGAGGATGTATGAGCCGGAGCAACAGGCGATCGACCTGGCACACGACATCATCGACTACGGCGCGGACATCTATGTCGGATCGCACCCGCACCGACTCCAGCCGGTCGAATTCTATAATGGTAAATACATTATATATAGTGAATCGAATTTCTGTTTCGGCGGCCAGCCGTGGCTTTCCGATCCGGATACGGCGATCTTCCAGTGCACATTCTCTGTCATGGACGGCAAAGTCGTCGGTAACCGCATGGAGTGCATCCCGTTCTCGATGAGATCTTCCTCGGACGGTAATGACTACTGCCCGAAGCCCTATGAGAAGGGCTCAGAAGAGTATGACCGCGTCATGGGCAAGCTCCGATGGTCGGACGAAAACGAGTAAAGAAACGGTCTTTTCTCACGGTGTCAGGGGCATTTCCTGCCGCGGCAATAATATGTTCGAAAAAAGTGAGTGCTTTTTCCGAAAAATCAAAAATTCTTCTGTCCGTGGACCCTCTTTTTGTTTTATAATAGGTCTGTTCTGTTTTTAGTAGGAGGAGAATAGTATGGCTAAGGTTCTTGTCGTTATGGGCAGTGACTCGGATTTCCCGGTAATGGAGGGCTGTTTCAAGCTCCTCAAGAAGTTCGGTATCGCCTTTGACGCTAAGGTGTGCTCGGCACACAGAACGCCGGATCTGGCGGCAAAGATCGCCTCTTCGGCAAAAGAAGACGGATATAGTGTGATTATTGCGGCAGCAGGACTGGCGGCTCATCTGGCCGGCGTGATCGCTGCCCATACTGTTTTACCGGTCATCGGTGTTCCCTGTAAGGGTGGCGCTCTTCACGGTGTAGATGCTCTCTACGCAGTCGTTCAGATGCCGACGGGAATTCCGGTCGCTACAGTCGCCATCGACGGCGGTTCCAATGCAGCGATCCTGGCCGCACAGATGCTGGCACTCAGCGATGAGGAACTCAGCAGGAAGTTAGTAGAGTATAAGGCGGGCCTTGCTTCTTCGGTAGCGGAGAGAGATGCACGCCTTCAGGAAAAAATAGCAAATCTGGGGGAGTAAAGTATGAGCAGAAAGATCCAGGAAGAATGCGGCGTATTCGGTATCTTTGATACGAAGAAGACCAGTCCCGACATCTCCAAACTCACGTACTACGGTATCTTCTCACTGCAGCACAGAGGCCAGGCCTCCGCAGGTATCGTAGTCAACCACGACGGCCAGTTCCTCGGCCACAAGGCACACGGCCTGGTCGCAGACGTTTTTGACGACCTGCACCTCGGTACCTTGACCGGACACGCGGCGATCGGTCACGTCAGAACTCCGGCTCCGAACGAGAGCGGATACGACGTTGTCCAGCCGATGCAGATCAAGTCCCACAGCGGACAGCTGGCAATCTCCATTAACGGTTCCATCCTGAACGCGGATGAGCTCCGTGATTCCCTGAAGGAAATCGGTGCGATCTTCCAGACGACAGCAGACTTCGAAGTACTGCTTTCACTTCTCGCAAGAAACCGCGTATCCTCTGATTCTCTCGAGGGTGCGATCCAGAAGATGATGGCTGAGATCAAGGGCGCTTACGCGATCCTCCTTATGAGTGAAGACCGTATCATCGGTGTCCGTGATCCTCTCGGACTTCGTCCTCTGGTTCTCGGTAAGAAAGACGATATGTATCTGCTGGCTTCCGAGAACTGCGCATTTGACGCGATCGGCGCCGAGACCATCCGTGACGTTCTCCCGGGTGAGATCATTACGATCAC
>DBYF01000046.1:0-1140 GCA_002310155.1 Mageeibacillus sp. UBA1193
GTTTTATTCTACTCGTGTAGAATGACAATGTCAATGTTTTATTCTAATCTTGTAGAACGTCAGTTTCAGGGCGGGGATTTCGGGATCTCCCCATATATGTCTATATAGTCATGTTTCTATCTAATATATTTGATACACTTGAACTGGAATAATTCGGGAAGGAACGGGGACATCTATGAAGAAATCTCAACTTATGACCAGAACGCTCGCTCTGCTTCTTGCGTCTGCATGTATCCTTACATCCTGCAGCAAGGGTAAGAAAGAAGAGACTACGTCTTCTGCTTCAGAAACCACGACAGAGACAACAACAGAAACCACCACCGAATCTACTACAGAAGAAACGACTACGAAGGAATCCACCTCCGAGTCTTCAAAGACAAATGAACCCATCGGTGGGCCGAACATGGACAGGTCGCTGATCCCCGTCGACGATGAGCTCGCGTCCGAGATCATGACGCTTCCCGGTGTCGTCGAGGTATCGAGGTTCAGACACCACTCCAACGACGATGAATACGTCATCTTTTTCGAGATGCCGGTCGACCATAAGGATCTTTCGAAGGGCACCTTCCGCCAGCGTGTGAACCTCAAGTACAGAGGAAAAGACGCGCCGAACCTCTTTACCTGTACCGGATACGATCTTGTGTTCCCGTTCTTCGACGAAGAACCGTACTATGAGACGAACGAGACCTTCTTCTCTGAGCATTACGAATGCAATTTCATCGAAGCGGAATACCGTTTCTACGGGCAGTCGACTCCGGCAGGATACAGCTACAAGAATCCGGAACACTGGCCCTACCTGACCAATGAGAATGCATCCGAAGATTTCCACACCATGATCGAGAGTTTAAAGAAACTTCTCTCGGGCAAGTGGTTCTTCGAAGGATGCAGTAAGGGTGGCTGCCTCACGGTCTATCAGGCCGGCCGTCATCCGGAAGATGCGGATCTTTTCCTCGCGGAAGCCGCGATGGTCAAGTGCACCAGAAATTACCCGGGCCTTTACGAATACTGCTATACGAAGGCCGGAGATGAGAGATTCGGCAAAGAGATCGCCAAGGAATACAGGGATCTGATCTTAGAGTATCAGGTCGAGTGCATCCGCTTCCGGGATCCACTGATGGACAGGGTCGTCGCATATATGAA
>DBYF01000046.1:1176-7338 GCA_002310155.1 Mageeibacillus sp. UBA1193
TGCCTCGTTCTCGATCAGATCTATTTCTGGCAGTACTGCGACGAGGAATACATCGCGCTGGTCAAAGACGCGCTCTCTTACAAGGATAATGTAAAAAGCGGTGATCACAGTATGGAGATCTATATCGACAAGCTCTATGAAGCGCTGTTCATGGGTTATGGTCCCTGGCAGTACCAGATCGAACAGGACGACATTCTGAGAGAACCTGACGTCGTGTATCAGTATAACTTCCAGAACTACCGGGAGGACGGAAACTACCTTTACGATTTTTCCTATTTGCGAAAAGCACTCGCCGAAGACGGTTCCGGCCTTACCCTGAATATCACCGAAGAGATGGAGCCCGATATCCACCAGATGCGTCTCGCGGGCGAGCAGCGGAATGCATTCACCTATTCTCCTGAATCATTAGAGCTGCGTCTTAATGCCATCGAGACGACACAGAAGCCCCTGATCCTGATCAATGGTCTGACTGATCTTCACAGCATCGCCGAAATCACGGAGAGCGACAACCCGAATGTATATATCTTCAACATTCCGGGTGCCGCCCATCACGAGACCGAGCCAAACCAGCTCTCAGACAGCCAGTTTAAGGAGTTCGATAAGATCATCCAATCTGTTCTTAACAGCTAGAGCTATAACTTACTTCGTACTTACGATCCTGCTTGAAGCGGGGATGACCCACTTACGGTTCTTCTTAAATGCACCTGTCAGGAATTCATCACGGCATGCCTGTCTTACCGAGGCTTCGGTGCAGCCATAGATCTTCGCGTACTGCTTGACATTGAAGTACTTATTGAAGACCGTTGCGCCCGGATTCTTCGGTGCCTTAGAAGTATATTCACATCTCGAGATCTTTATATTTCTTTGTGCCTTAAGATGTACCTTGCTGCTTACTTCGCCATCGGCTTTCATTTTCGAGGCCGTAAGGCGAATGCCGAACTTCGATCCTTCTACCACAGTACCGTTCCTGTTCACGTTCAGGGATTGTCTGAACGTGTGGGAATAAAGACCGGGCTTCACACTCCGGTAGAGTATCATATCCACAGGAGTTTCCGCACCTGTCCTCTTCACTCCGATCTTCGCACCATGGATCTCATTGAGCTGCTTCGAAGAGATGGTAAACGTCTCCTTTTCCTTCGCGGTCGTTTCCAGCTCCACTCTCGTAGCCGAGGACAGCAGCGTAACACGGAAGACTCCCGCCTTCGATGTTCTGACCTTCAGGTTGAAGTTATCCTTGTCGCAGAGGAACAAGCGCATATCCGGAGCAGAACCATCCGCACCGGGAATAGATATCTCGTAGATCGCGCCTGCCATTTCCGCGGCCTGGGATACATCGTCTGCCCACTCACGGTTGGTGATCAGCGGATCCAGTTCAACATCCCCTCCGAAAGTATCCACCGCACCTTCGACCAGACCCAGGACCATGTTCTCCAGCCCACCGACAAGGAAATCCAGTACGCTCGGGATTCTCGGACGCCGGTTGACCAGAGAGAACGGGATCTCCGAGACATGCGAGTACGTATTATCCTCGAGGATCGGAAGCGATTCTGTTTCATTCACCATTTCGTACAGATAGACTCTATCCTTCTTAAACGTCATGACGCATGAGTCTTTGGGATGTATAGAGTTATACGGGCGGGTGCTTTCCACGAGGAAAAGTCTTGTCTTAAGCCCCTCGCCCTCATATTTATATGCCAGAGTCAGATGCGCCTCTTTCACTGAGAGATTTTTCGGGTATATGAGCACCAGACAGCATCCTTCACTGTCGATGCGTTTCCTGATCTTCTCGATGGAACGTTCGATGGAATCAAATTCTCCGGAAGTCATCTTCTTCCATACCCACATCAGGAAGTCCCATCCGACCTGGCGGTAATACCTGTCACAAATGGGATTCGCGATCTCCGGCTTAATGTCCTCATACCGCCAGTCGCGCTTCGCACTCTTATCGTTGATGATGCTTGATTGGAGTTTCGAGTACAAAGGTGCGATGAACGGGCCCTGTTCGAAGTATGCTTCTGCGGACGATATCGAGAAACCGCCGCATTTTCCATAGGAACTGATGATTTCGCAAATTAAAAAGAATATGCCTTCAAGTGCTATTCCTCCCAGTTTCCAGAAGTTGCACCTCAAATCCGATAATGCTTTGACGTTGTCAAACACTCTCGCGAACTGATTCGTGGTAATGTCATAGCTGCCCTTGAAGTTACCGAACGGGAATCCGTAACTCGTTCTCCAGTTCTGTGTCAGCTCTTCTCTGGAATAGTGTTCACCAAGGGCAAGCGTCAGAATGCATGTCCATACACCTTGTTCGCTGTCATCCCCTTTTTCTGTCATCGGAAGAGTATACATACCTGTATCATTGAAATCGATACCCCAGCCATTGAATATGTCATACTGATAATCGAACCTGCCCAGGTAATCCTCATCTGAAATAGCATCGTAGTCATACACCTTAATGATCACGCGGATATAACTACCCGACTGCAGCGGTTCAAGCATGAATCGGTTCCAACCGTCATTTGTATTAAAGGTATAGTTCTTCCCGGCATTCAGGCTCTTCGATCCTAGCTGCTTGTTTTCGATAATGATTCCTTTATCGGTATAGACACTCAGTTTCAGAAACACTTCCGCATCTGTATCAAAGAAATCATTGATCTTTCTCGTGACAACACTGTCCAGCCGCAGTTCAACTGAACTATGGGCAACGAGCTTCTTTTCCGGTCTTTTGTAAAACACAACGATTCCGTTGTCAAAGTTGCAGAACTCCGCGTAGTAATTCTCGAAATCCCTTTCTTTTTCCCGGATTTTAAAATCAGTGACCGTTCCGATGTTCCTGTCGGTCAGAACGACTTCGTTCCACGCCGTAAAATAGTATGCCCAGCAGCCCTTACACGGAAGGCAGTAACAGAATACTTTTCCATCGTTATCGTAGATTACCGAATAATCCGCGATCGCTTCGGGGATACCTTCCGAAAGGTGCGCAGGTGCATAAAACAGTTGCTTATAATCTTCTTTTTTTCCTGTTACTTCGGTTGCCGGGAGTCTATCAGAAGATGAGATCAGACTATATCCGAGTTTGGCAAACATCGAGGATGGTATCAGTATCACATTTCCTCCCATGAGCGCCATAACTAAGCCATTCGAAAACTGCATATATGAAATGAATTGTGTGGTTTTATTTGCCGGATAGATAGGTCTGCTCAATTCTTCTGAAATCGGATACCATTCCCTGAATTCATTCGTATCCGCTGAGACATATCGGTTCAGGAAGACTCCTTGCAGGCACAGGAATCTGTCTTCTCTTGAAAGATAGAACAGTGCCCAATTCTTAAACAACAGAAAGCTGACACCGTTCCCTTCCAGAATCACTTCTGCTTTCGGCATGCTAAAAGGGTAGGCTTTCGTCATCTCATTTTTCTTCATCGATTCAAGTTCCTTATAGAACTGTTCGTTTATATAGACACAGTTTCCTACTTCATCCTCCCAGATCACACCATGCCGGAATACGTGCTGAGTATAATTCGCAATGCCCGCATCAATATATGCTTCATTGATCGGGCCCGGATCGTAGCCATTATCGACCGCGTCATAGTATGCATTTTCATACAAGAACAGTTTATCCTTTACCGCCTCGTCCAGGATCATTTCCAATGCTTCATCGTTCTCCGTGTATATATCCTTGGACAGAGAAATCTCATACATACGGAAGTAGTCGCCCAGATCAGCGAAATGACCATTTCCACCGAAACATAGTGTACCGTACGAACTCACATTATAAGAACCTTCAAAGATACGCCGGATCCATACCTCATTTTCAACGAGTAGATAAAACTCTCCATCCAGAAAAAGAACATCCATGTAATTCCATTCTCCGGGCTTCATCGTTTTATTCGATATCATAGTCTTCGTCGAAACTCTCTTGCGTTCATCAACAGTTTCGAATTCAACAAGTATCTGATACCTTCCCTCGGACTGCTTTACAAAGTGAATAAAGAAAGGGAGCCTTTCACTTTTTAAAAAGTGGATCCTGGAAGGAGCATCTTCAGAGATCATAACTCTCGCTCCGATATAGTCAGAGTATCCGTCAAAACGCAATCCTTCTTCTTCGATCTTAAGAGAATCGTCCCCCTTAAATGATAGTGCTTTCTCGCCCCACGGAAGCTCGTAATCTTCCCGAGTATCGCAGTCGATCTTCAACCCTGCATACTTTACAGTTGATTTGTCCTGAATCTGAAATCTGAACATATTTACACCTCCCAAACCTAAAAATTTTGCACGAGAATCGTGCATCCAACCCATGTTTCCAACTTCAGTATATAGCACGTGTTTTCTCATTTCTATCAGCATCCATACTTCTTTATATCGATGCTGAAGCATTAAAGAAAAACCACGGACAAATTACAGGAAGAGCGGTCTTTTCGGTATCACAATTCATTGTTCATGGTATAGTGCAAGTAGGCACCTGTATCAGGAAAAAGGACGAGTGCTTTTCGAAAAGAAGCACGTAAGAAAGGAAGTTCAATTCTATGAAAAAGATACTCTTAATTGTGACTCCCATCCTTCTTCTGATCGTTTCATGTGCCATCATCGCAGGGCTCGTGCATGCCCATTGGAAATCCACAGACCCTAAAACTTCTGCCTCGAAAAAAGGACCATCGGTCGAATACATGATCTTTACATACTCGGGCGGCATAACCGGACATTATGATCTTGAAGAAAGAGTGTATCAGAGCTCATCCGGTTACCTCCTCTACAGACGGTACCAAGATGAGGAAAATTCCTTCGATCTGACCGAGACCGAGTACCGCATCTGCACGGATGTCACGCCCGAATACTTAACGGAACTGGAACACGCGGAACCACAGAGAGGATCCGATCTGATCTATACCACGATCACGGTGAAATTCAAGGGAAAAGACGAGATCACTCTTCCGCCAAAAGCCTATAATGTCATTCCGTTCACCCAGATAAAGTACATTCTCGATGTCAAGATGAATTCCTATGAAAGCCTCGAACATTACGAACTCAGCAAACGCCTGGGCGAGTTCCTTCTGGATCACGAAGTCTATCTGACACTTGTCAATTACAGATACAGGGATCCTAATACAAGTGAGTTACTGAGAGGCAGCTACAGGTTCTATAAGCACGGAAATATTCCGAGCGAACTTCAGAAGTCGAAACCATACATGAGTCTCGCCAGTTTCTGTTCCAAGATGGACTATAACGATAAGAATATGGATTACTTCACGATGTTCATGCATGATGGCCAGGAAGCGTATTACACGTCGAAGATCGAATCGAACATGATCGCTTTTATCGTCGTCTTCCCGGATAAGGAAGAGTCCTTCCGCATTCTCTCCTCCATCCCGGATGGCATGACCGCAGAGCAGTATGAAGAGGAGCTGATCAAAACCTTAGCTTCGGATTAACGAATCGTTATTTCTTCGACGTGACAGGCTGCACCTTCTCAAGGATCCATCGCTGCGCGCCAGAAGATCCCATGGTGCAGAGTCTTGCGGGACTGCCTTTCTCCTCTATGGTAAGGACGCGTCCGCTCTCATAGCATGTCTGTATAAAGTGATTTCCGTCTCCGCTTCTTACGATACGCCAGTTCTGGGCCTTGTAGCAGCCGGTAGCACGGTGGAGCTTGATCAGGTTATTCTCTTCGTCCCACGCATTATCCAGATCGATCCTCAGATCCGGGATCTCCTTCGGAGAAAGCACATAACGCTCGTCTCCGCAGTAACGGAGATTCCATACGCACGGGGTGTCCGAAAGCGTCAATGCCGGCGACGCTTTCACTCTGGAAGTATTTTTCTTTCCGGTTCTCTCCTGCTCCGGATACTCGATCGCCAGATAGCCTTCCCCGTCCGCGTCTTTCAGGGTAAAGCTTCCGATCCCGAAGAGATTTCTCTTAATGAGCGGCCACATCTTCGGATACATGCCGACATACTTCGTCTTGCCGTCTTCGGTATACGGAAGTCTTCCCGAGAGGACCAGCTTATAGAATTCGAAGAAGTCATAGTCATTCTCATATGCGGTAAACTTCGGGTAACCCGGGTATGCCTTCGGACCTTTGTACGCGTGTGTCGACGGATATTCGATCCCGAGAAGATCACCGAGATACTCGAGCTGGTGCATCCATTCATGCACGGCGAGTGC
>DBYF01000080.1:0-19289 GCA_002310155.1 Mageeibacillus sp. UBA1193
AAGAAAAAGACAGACGCGGTTTCCGAGGAGACTTCTGTTTCCCGCGGCGAACTGACCAGAGAAGCGATCTTCGATGTCCTGACGGATATGCTGTCCGAGCTTCTGGACATGAAGAAAAGCACTTTTTCCGAAGACACCATGATCTTCGAAGAACTCCCGCTGGATTCCCTTCAGCTTTATGAACTCGTCGTTGATCTCGAGGAGCGTTTCGACACGCGTATCTCTGACGAGGCGATCGAGAAGGTCAGGAGCATCGGCGATGTCGTCGATATGATCTTCGAAGCCGGCAATAACTAAGAAGTAGCAGGATCCCAGATTTGCAGTACATATTCATCGTGAATTCGAATATCCATAAGAAGCGTAAGAAGGCTCTGGAAAAAGCTATCGCCGCGCTTCCTGCGGATCTGCGCAACCATTCCAAAGTCTTCTATACCGATCACTCGAACCATGCCGAGGAACTGGCGGTCACCAATTCCGAGAAGTACGGATCCGAGTGCATCATTTTCGCCTGCGGCGGAGACGGAACGGTCCATGAGATCGCAAATGCGCTGGCGTTCAGAAACTCTCCGATGGCAGTCATTCCACTGGGGACGGGCAATGATTTCGCGAGAACGCTCTATCCGAAAGATCTCTATAAAAATCCGATGCAGATCCTGAAAAGACTTGCCAATCCGATGATCCACTCGATCGATCTTTTCCGTATCGACAGCTATGACTATATGGGCAACCATCTTCCCGCGTGGAGCCGCTACAGCCTGAACGTCGCGTCCATGGGACTCGATACGCAGGTGCAGTCGAAGGCGAAAAGGATCGTCGCGAAGCATCCGAAGAGCATGTTTATCCGAAATAATGCGTATTCGATCGCGGCGGTCTCGTGCCTTAAGAGCGGCTGGAGATTCAAGATGGACTGTAAGATCGAGCTCGAGACAGGTGAGATGATCGAGATGAAAGATGTCGACTATTCACTGGTCAGCATCTGTAACGGACGCTACTACGGAAGCGGATTCTGCCCGGCACCGCAGGCCAGTATCGACGATGGTGTGCTCGATGTATGTATCGTAGAGAAGAAGTCGCGCCTGAAGGCCTTCTCGCAGCTGATGAAGTATAAGAAGGGAAAGCACGTCGGACTGAAGGGATTCTCTTTCTACCGTTCCACGAGCGGCATCTTTACCTCCCTCAACAGCAATATGCAGATGGAAGGAAACTATGACGGGGAAGACTTCTACGGACATAAGGTCCGCTATGAGATCATCCCGCAGGCTATCCAGATGGCATTCTTTACGGAATAGTGCTTTTCGAATATGGGAAAAGAAAAGGCTCCGGATCGCGGAGCCTTTATTGTTATTTCAGATTTACGTCCTTGCTCTCCATTTCCTTCATCCAGGTGTGGATCGCGTCGGTCATCTTATGTGCGTCGTTATCGTAATCGGAAGGATTCATCGGTTTGCCGAAATGGATGGTGATCCTCTTTCTTCTGTGATGAACCTTATCCCAGGTCTGCGGTCTCTTCATGTGACGGGACCATACCTGATAACCGCCCTCGATGTAAACGGGAAGAAGCGGTACAGCAGCCTTAACTGCGATATATGCGGCGCCATCCTTAAACTCGCCCAGGTGACCGTCGGGAGATCTTGTTCCTTCCGGATGGACCAGGATGATGTTGCCGTTCTCGACTTCCTTCTTCGCCTTGATGAGACCACGGACAGGATTGCCGTAACGGTCGATCGCGATACCGCGTCCGACTCGCATCATGACACGTCCCAGACTGCCGTAATTGGTCTCGAGATCAGATGCTGCGAGCGCGCAGAATACCTTTCTGTGCTTTCCCGGAAGCATACTCATGATCCACATACCATCAGCGTAGGTCTGGTGATTGGAGCAGATGACATAGGGCTTCTCACCGGGAATATTCTCTTTCTCGCCCGGACGGAGCTTGACGAGAATACGGGTGATCGCCATGGCAACGTGATACCAGAAAAAGCCGATGAAACCACGCGGTGTCGGGTATTTCTTATTCAGATCCTCGACGGAATGCGTCGGGGCGGCAGAGCCGTTTTCTTTCGACGACATGATTGTCTCCTCATAATACCATTCTCTTCACGTTGATATGCTAGACTACATTTTCTTGAATGTCAATCAAATTATCTATATATAATATGCCTATATTCATGCCCGAAAAGCACTGGCAGAAGTGCAGAAAGCGCACATCTGAAGAAATACTTTGATTTTCAAAATATTTTCCTAAAACGATAGACGTGATGAAAAGAAAGTGGTATCATCAATAAATGCGTACTGATGTTTACGCGAACTTTTGCCGCTACGGAGGACCTATGTCGAGCATAGTCGGAAAACCACTTCACGAAGGCGTCCGTTATGAGACGTTCCGCGACCTGATCTTAGGATCCAAGGAGAAATTTCCTTCCCGCGATTCCTTTATTTTCAGAAGAAAACCGAATGAAGCGGAAATCCATAAGACATATAACGATTTTGCGTCGGATATCGAATATCTCGTAGAAGCAATCCATATTCACGGGTTTGCCGGCAAGCACCTGGGTGTCGTCGGTGAGAACGCGTATGAGTGGATGGTCTCTTATTCCGCGATCTTAAGCAGCGGCTCCGTAGGACTTCCTCTTGACCGACTGCTTCCTGAACAGGAACTGATCAGCCTTCTGGTACGCGGTAAGGTAGAAGTGCTTTTCTATCACCAGAAGCATCATGAGATGGTCATGGATATCGCGAAGAATGCGGAAGAAAACGGAGTAAAAGTTAAGAAGTACATCTGCATGTGCACCGAATATATCGCTCCGAATCAGGAGTTCCCGAAGGATGACGAGAGATTCGTTGATATTCAGGACTGGATCGCTGAAGGTAAGAAGGCGGTCGAAGCCGGCGGAAACTTCATGAGAACGGTCGAGATCGATCCGGAAGCGACACGTATCATTTTGTTTACATCCGGTACTACAGCGATGAGTAAGGGCGTCATGCTTTCCCATAAGAACATCATGACGAATGTGTACGCGATCTCTACGATCCTGACACTTCATGAAGGTGAGAGGATCTTCTCGATCCTGCCGCTTCACCATACTTTCGAAAATACATGTGAATATTTCATGCTGGTCCGTGGATGCTGCATCTGCTTCTCCGACGGCCTGCGTTATATCGTAAAGAACCTGAACGAGTGGCACGTCGAGGCATGTATCTCCGTTCCGCTCCTGTTCGAAAATATCCACGGCAAGATCACATCCGGTATTAAGGAATCCGGAAAAGAAGGACTTATCTCCGTCATGATCCCGGTCAGCAATTTCCTTAGAAAGTTTAAGATCGACCTTCGAAGAGTTTTCTTCAGCTCGATCATCAAAAAGCTTGGCGGACACCTTCGTCTGATCGTTATCGGCGGTGCCGGTATTGCCGAGAATTATATCCAGGACTTCAACAACTGGGGATTCGAGTTCCTCATGGGATACGGCCTTACCGAGACCTCTCCGGTTATTGCGGTTACGACATCAAAGTACAACGTATATGGAAGTGTCGGACGTCCTCTGACGGGCGTCGAAGTAAAGATCGATACAGACAGTCCCAAAATTGGGACAGTTGGTGAGATATTATCTAAGAGTGACTGTGTCATGCAGGGTTACTATGAGAATCCGGAAGCTACGGCAGAAGTACTCGAAGAGGATGGCTGGTTCCACACGGGAGATATGGGTTACCTGGATAAGAAGGGCTGCCTGCATATCACCGGACGTGTGAAATCGATGATCGTTCTTACCAACGGCAAGAAGGCGTTCCCAGAAGAGATGGAGACCCTTCTGAACAATATCCCCGGCGTAAAGGAGACTTTCGTCTGGGGCTGCAAAGATGACAAGGATGCAGTTGATATCTGCGCCAAGCTCCTGATCGACCGTAAGGTCATCGGTGAGAATCTTCCGATCCCGGATACCACCGCCGGCGACAACGCGGTACGTGAGTATCTGAGCGCGAAGGTCAAGGATGTTAATCATCAGATGCCGTCGTATAAGGCGATCCACTATTTCGTCTTCTCGGAGACCGAGATGGTGAAGACCACGACCCTGAAGGTCAAGCGCCCTCAGGAACAGAAGGCGATCGAGGATCAGCTCGAGAAAGCCGGTACGACTATGAAAGCAGCGAACGGACAGAATCTGGATACCCTCTAATTTCAAAAGGAGGTAGATACCATGGCGCTTCATTTGCTTTACGGCGAACATCCCGTCTCGCTTATCGATACCTGTCTGTCCAGAATTTGTGATGAGGCCGTCAGATGGCCGACCCGTCGCGGGTATATTATTGTTCCTGAGAGAATGAAGGCGGAAGTGGAACGCCGGTATATCGAGATCCTTCAGCAGAAGAAGGGCGGCAAGAGTGATTCTGCCTTTATGATGATCGATGTCGTCAGTTTCTCCCGATTCGCCTTTCGTGTCTTAAGTGAAGTCGGCGGCATGGGTGGAAAGACCTTAAGTCCCGCGGGCAGAACGATCCTGATCCACAGGATCCTTTCCGAAAACAAAGAAGAATTCCCGGTGCTTGGCAGTTTTGCCGAGCGTGTCGGTTTCGTATCCGATCTGGATGAAGTACTCGGAGACTTCTACAGATACGGAATTACCGGTTCCATGCTCGAGGAGATGGACCTGTCTTCCGAGAGCCCTCTGACAGCAGGGAAGATCCGTGACTTCGGACACCTGCTCTCGAAGATCGATGAACTCCGTGAGTCGATGGGCTTTGCACCGGAAAGAGATTCCATGAAGCACCTCTGTGAAGTGCTCCGTCTTTTCCGTGAAGACGCACCGGAGACACATGAATGGCCGCTGAAGAGATTATCCTTCCTGCGCGACGCTTCCTGCTGGATCCTGGGCTTCGGAGAGACCCGATCCTTCACTCCCGAGGAGTATAACATTGTTACAGATCTCGCATCTGTCGCCTCTTCCGTTACTCTTACCTGTGTCGCCGGTTCTGACGTTCCGGAGGAGATGGGAGACGATATCGGCCACTTCGGTGAGAAGACGATCCGTTCGATCCTTAAGGATTTCACTCCGGAATCTTCCGAGAAGGTGGGTCCCGTTTCCGGACGCTCGTCTGAACTCGCTGTCCTTTCTTCCGATTACGCTTCGCGTTCCTGCGAGAAGAGAGCTGACCTGGAGGTTCCCTGTGAGATCAAGGTCTTCCATCAGATCTCCGATGAACTTGAGTATATCGCGGCAAGGATCAAGGAAGCCGTGCAGTTCGGCGGCATGCGCTATAGAGATATCACGGTCGTCATGTGTGACCTGGAGAAATACAGTACCAGCCTTCACGCGGCTTTTGCCCGCTTCGGCCTGGATGTTTTTGTGGATTCTGAGCAGCCTCTGATGGGTACAGTATGGATGCAGTATCTGACATCGATCCTGGATATGTCTGCGTTCCACTGGGACATTTCCTCGGTCATCTCCTATCTGAAATCCGGATTCGTCACCGTAGATAATGAGACCGTCCAGCGCTTCGAGAACTTCTGTCTGGCGCATGGTATCCGCAATAAGAAAAAGATGCTTTCCTGCGACTCGTACGTATCCACGGTCGCTGAGAAGCAGGTCGTCAAGGAGATCCTTCCGATCCTTAAGAAGACCGAGGAGGAACTTGCTTCTGTTGAGAAGGCGAAGACGTGCAGGGACAGAGCGATCGCGCTGCATGACATGGTCTGTGAGAAGAGACAGCATGTCGAGTATCTGGTCGATGAGTGGCAGAAGGCCGGGAACCAGGAGGCGGCACTCGCGCTTGCCATGTCCTACAACTACGCGGACGATACGCTTGCTTCCATGGCAAGGGAACTCGGTGACTTCCCGATCTCCCTTTCGAACTTCAGGGATGCGCTTCTGTCCGCACTTGAGAGTAAGACACTTCAGGCGATCCCTTCCTACGTGGACCAGGTCACGATCACCAAACCGTCCAATGCATACAGAAGAGCCTGCCGGATGATGTTTATCGTAGGTTCCGAGAGAAAGAATTTCCCGTTCTCATCTCCGTCGGAAGGATATCTCAAGAACAGGGAGAGAACGATCATCTCCGAGAAACTCTCGGTTGATTTCCCGAACCATGCGAAGGATCAGTCCTACGCGGATTTCTTCACAGCATACGCACTTTTTGACGCGCCGTCTGAACGGCTGGTATTTACGATACAGAATTCCGTCGAACCGTCGTCGGTAGTGCTTTTCCTGAAGGAATCGTATCCGAAGGTCTCATCAGAGATCCTGGATCACCTGTCATCTAAAGATCCGCGAATCCTTCTCCGTGACAAGATGGAGGATTATCTCAGGGAAGTGATCTCCGGCGCGCGAACAGTTCCGGAAGCAGAATATGACGAAGCGGTCTATGTGTGGAAGACGTATTTCTCATCTTCAGATCTTTCGTCGGAAGGTAAGACCGATACATCTCTTACGATCTCCAAGGACCTGATGGACCAGCGGTACCACAACAAGCTTCTGATGAGCGTGTCTTCCGTGGAGAGTTATCTTTATTGCCCGTACCACTATTTCTGTGAGAAGGTCCTGAAGATCGACGAGCGGAAGATCCAGCAGGTACAGGCGACGGAGATGGGCTCTCTGGCGCATACCGTCATGGAAAAAGCACTCATCGAGTTCCGTGACGCGTACACTTCGGCAACGGATATCGAGAAGCCAATGATCCTTGAGAAATACAGAGCGAAGGATAAGCTGTCCTGGAGCAGGGATATCCTCCACGCAGCACAGGAGCAGGAACGCTACGCGTACTGTGATGATCCCGCGCTTAAGATGGAGGCCGATACGAAGCTTCTTGCCGGAACTACGGAGACATTGAACATGATCTTCAATAACCTCGATCCGGAGAAGTATATGCCATCTCTCTTTGAGTGGAAGTTCGGTGCGAATGATATTCCCGGTTATGACCTTCCGCTTTCTGACGGACGCGTCGTTACATTTACCGGAACGATCGACCGTGTCGATGTCAATGAGGCTGAGAAACGCTTCAACATTCTCGACTATAAGACCGGTCACAAGAAGATCGAATACGATATGCTCTATGCCGGCGCGAGCGTACAGCTTCCCGCATATCTGCATGTATATTCTTCCCAGCACCCGGAGATGGATCCCGATGGAGTTTCGTACATTCATGTATCGAGAGTGAAGACGAGATGCAAGGGTATGGATGAGACACTTGATCCGGAGGTCGTGGCGAAGGATCACGCGAAGGCGGTATCGGATACATTCGGTCCGTCCGGATATGCCATGTCCGCAGAGCCGTCTGATATGAAGAAGATGGGCGAGTTCGCGCTTGCCCACGTGAAGGAAAAATGTGAGCAGCTCTATAGCGGCCACTTCGATGCCAAGCCGGCCAAACTTAAGAAGAAGCCGCTGATGAAGTGTGCGGATTGTGAGTATAACCAGATCTGCAGCGGAATCGCGGAAGCTCCGGATTATAACTATCTGCCGACGATGGATCCGGTCAAGAATGAAGAAGGTAAGGACCTGAAGGGTTCGGATCTGTTCTTTGCGAACATTAAGAGAGAGGAGGAGTGATCATGGGACTGAGTTCTGAACAGCAGCGTATCGTTGACGCACCATGCGGTAATATCCTGGTCAGCGCGGCAGCCGGTTCCGGTAAGACTACCGTCATGACCGAGAGGATCGTCAAGAGGATCCTTGATCGCGAACTCTCTGTGGAGAATGTTCTTGTTATGACATTTACCAACGCGGCCGCGGCCAATATGAGCGCCAAGCTCGAGAAGCGCCTGCGTGAGAAACTGTCGGAGACGGCGGATAAGGAAACGAGAAAATACTTAAGTGAGCAGATCGCAGCTCTTCCTTCGGCATATATCTCTACGATCGACTCTTTCTGCTCGCGCGTTATCAGTAATTTCTCTGCGCAGGGAAGAGATGAGAGTGGGAAACTCCTTCTTGAACCGAAGAGCATGATCCTGGATGAAGTACATGCTAAGAAGCTTCTGACAGAAGCATTTAATGAGGTGTTTTCTGAAGCCTATTCTCTTGCGCAGAAGATCGAGGATGATCCGGAGCTTGGGAAGAAGATCATGCCGCTTTCGGATGAGGATCACCTTCTCGGAGGACTGATCTCCGAGGATCTGACATATAGTGAGTGGGCACGTTCATTCCTGGCGATGATATCCGCTTTCGGCAGCGGTCGTGATGATACGAATCTTAAGGAAGATATGGCGGGAAAACTCGGATATCTCCGAAGCCTTCCGGACTATGTGAACTGGGTGAAGAATGCGCTTCAGAAGAAGAAAAACGACAGTACGGATTTTCTTTCTTCCGATACATATGAGAAGATCATGAAGATCACGAGAAAAGCGATCGAGAAAAGGATCTCGGTACTTCCCGCGATCCGTGATCTGATCCCGAGGGTCGCCTTCCTGAAGAAGGAGAAAGATAATCTTGTCAGACAGCAGGATTTCCTCGAGTGGTGTACGTTCCTCGAAGAGAACGGACGCCGTGTACTCACGGATCCTGAAATGACATGGGATGATATCTGTGAGATCAGAAAGAAAAGACCTTCGGATAAGCCTCCGACGTATTCCATGAGATCGCCGGAACCGGAACTTGTCGAATTCGATGATATTTCCGAGGCTTTCTATGAGCTCGCGTATATCCTCGCTTTTGCGAAGAAGACGGAAACACTTGCCGCTTCCATGAAAGATGAGACACGTTATTTCTTTGGAAAGACGCTTTCCGAGATCACTGAAGAACTGACGGATATGTATCCGATTTATGAGCGTTATTTCGAGTTCGTGTTTGCCGCGGAGAGGATCTATCAGCAGAAGAAGAGACTTGAGCATGGCATGGATTTTCCGGATCAGGAGCAGGTCGCGCTGTCGCTTCTTGCGAATCCGGAAGTATCCGGATATTTCAGGGATCTTTTCAGTGAGATCTACATCGATGAGTATCAGGACAACAGCGGTGTTCAGGATGCTATCGTGCAGTGCTTCGCGAAAGATAATGTCTTCTTCGTCGGAGATGTGAAGCAGAGCATCTACCGTTTCCGTCATGCGAAACCGCAGATGTTCCTCGAACGTTGTGAGCTCTATCGGGACGGGCAGGAAGGCACACTGTTTACGCTGAATAATAACTTCCGAAGTGTTCCGGGGATCCTGTCTTCCGTTAACCGTATCTTCTCGGGCATTATGAGTGAAGAGTATGCGGATATCGAGTATGACTCGACACACGCGCTGAATCCGGGACTTCCGGAAGATGCCTACACACAGACATCCGGTGCGGATATCACGCTGATCCTTGCGGAAGATTCTGAGGAGAATGCTGACGCGGAAGAGAATGATATGGATCAGATCCTTGACATGAAGGATGCGGAGAAGGTCCAGAAAGAGACCCTGATCATCGCGCAGAAGATATTTGAACTTCAGAAACTGGAAGGCTTCTCATACGACCAGTGTGTCGTTCTGACGACATCGAACCGCGGCGCAATGGCTGCCAGCGATATCCTGATGAAATACGGTATCCCGGCACAGGGCCCGAGCCTCGGAAATATCCTGAATCAGCCGGATCTGCGCATCATGCTGGATCTTGCCAGACTGACCGATAATATCCTTCAGGATATCCCTCTGGCCGGGATCATGAAGTCGAAGATCCGTCAGGCAGGATTCACGGATGAAGATCTGATGAAGATATATCTCTTCTCGGATACCGGTGAATACCGTGACCTTCTGTTCTGCGAAAAGGTCCTCCGATTTGCGAGAGAAGATGATTCGGAACTGGCTTTGCGTGTTTCTGACCTGCTCTCTTTCATCAACGATCTTCGTACGTTATCGATGCAGATGACGGTGACAAAGTGGCTGGAGCATGTGTATGCGCAGACAGGTTACCCGTCGTTCGTCAGATCCCAGGAGAATGGTGACGCAAGATACTATGCGCTGATGGCACTCGTCACATGGGCGACACGTTTCGATATGGGCAGAAGAGCAGGGCTCCGCGCCTTCGTCGGATATATCGATGAGCTCGACCAGGGGAAGGATAAGAGCACAGAGATCGATCTTTCCGAACCTCTGGAAAATGTCGTTCGGTGTATGACGATCCATAAGAGTAAAGGTCTGGAGTTCCCGTATGTATTCCTTTGCGGGATCCAGAGTGCCCAGCAGTCCACAGATACCAGCCTGATCTTAAGTGAGAAAGGTGACCTTGCGGCAAGACGCTTTGCCGAGAAGGAAGGAGTCGTCTACGAACCGCATGACTACTATATCCTTTCCCAGGAAGAAAAGCGTGAGTCTGAGGCTGAGAAGATCCGCCTTCTGTATGTCGCGCTGACACGTGCCGAGAAGAAAGTCTTCGTGATCTCGCTGATCTCTAGGACGATGGATGATGTGATCAAGTCCTGTGACTCGGTGCTTGCTTCTGCTGCTGTAAACGAAGAGAAATTCCCGCCGTCGGTGATGTGCCGCCTGAAGACACACCTGACAAGATTTATGGCGGGACAGATCCGTATCTCCGGATATCCGCTGATGAAGGCGGTCCAGTCCTCTGAACCGGTCTATGCCGGTGACCTGGATTTCACGAAGAACGAACGTGAGGCAGGAAGCCCGGAAGTTGCCCTGATCTCCGACTCGATCGACAAGATCAGCAACCGTTTCATCACGAACCCGAGACCTGTCGTTGAAACATACAATGAAGCAAGGGCGAAAGAAGTCGATGTCGATCTGACGGAAGATCAGAAGAAGCATCTTGAACTTCTGGAGAAGGATATCCATGACTGGGCGAAACCGGATCTCCTGCCGTCGAAGACGACCGTCAGTGAGATGAAACGTCTTCTCTCTGAGGAAGCAGAGCCGGATGAGGATGAGAAGATCGATTTCCATGCTGTGAATATGCGTGTCAAGGAATCCGACCAGAAATGGAAGGATAAGGGTTACACTGCATCCCAGCTCGGTACGCTCCTGCACAGTGCATGGCAGTATATCGATTTTACGGGACTTCTTGCCAAGGGTGAGATCACGGATTGGGATCAGGTCATAAGGACACTGTCCGATCACGGCATGATCACGAAGGACCAGGAGGAGATCCTTGCTCCGTTCAAAGAGAATATGCAGATGTTCCTTCAGTCTGAACTGGCTGAGAGAATGTGCGGGGCAGAGTCCCGTCAGGAGAACGGTCCCTTCAGAGAGATCCCGTTTGCACTTGCATGGCCGAATGAGAATGACGACTTCTCACTGGTACAGGGTATGATCGACTGCTGGTTCATCGACACTGACGGAGACGCCGTGCTAATCGATTACAAGTCTGACCGTATCCCGGGAACAGAAGAAGAGAAGTGCGTGGAACTGAAGAAGAGATATCAGGTGCAGCTGGATATGTACGCTCAGGCGATCACGGCAGCGACCGGAAGAAAAGTAAAAGAGAAGATCATCTGGCTTATCCGCGACGGTCTTTCTTTTGAGTTCTGAGTTCACGGAAGAACTGCTTGAGAAGCTGGGAACACTCATCTTCCAGGATCCCGCCTGTGGATTCCACGTGGTGGTTATGAGGAAGGTCGAAGATACGGCTTGTTGAGCAGACGGCTCCGCCCTTGGGATCGGACGCTCCGAAGTACACGTGGCGGATATGGGACTGGATGATGGCGCCGGCACACATATAGCAGGGCTCGAGCGTTACATAGAGATCACAGTCGAAGAGGTGCCAGGCGGAGAGTTTCCGGCAGGCCTTGGAGATACAGACCATCTCGGCGTGAAGCGTCGCGTCCTGTTTGGTCTGGCGCAGATTATGGGCACGGGCAATGATCCGCCCGTCTTTTACAATGACACATCCGATCGGTGACTCGCCGAGATCGTATGCTTTTCGAGCCTCTAAGAGGGCGGAACGCATGTATTTCTCGTGATTTTCGAGATTTTTGCTTTCGGGTCTGTCAGTCAATAGGAAACTCCTTCGCAATCTTCCGAAACCGTCGGGAAGAAGGGGTGATAAAATTGTGCAATTTCTATTTGCACTTCCACCATAATATGTATATAATGTACTTTGCCTATATGTGGGATTATACCCTTTTGTAGGTGATCATGTAAAGGAAAAAAGAAACGAATGGCTACAGAACAAGGTATTTGTAAGAATTGCGGTTCCCTCTTGATGGTGGACAGCAGAGACGAATTATGTGAATGTGTATTTTGCGATTGCGTATTTCCGAGTGCGGAAGCAATCGAGATCTTTAATAATCCGGATGGAGTAGAATTCCCGAACCTTCCTCAGCCGAAGCGTGATACTAAGGTGCAGCGTCATGTCGCGACACCTGTATTCGAAGATGTTGTTGAGAAGGCTGTTAAGGTCGATAAGGCTGTAAATAAAGATGCGAAGGTCGAAAAGCTCTTCGAGATCTCTCCGGATGATATCAAGGCACCGGCGAAAGTTAAGCGCATCACTTATATCGTGACTGCGGCTTGCATCCTGCTTATTCTCGGCATCTCTATCCCGCTCAGCGTGATCCGTCACAGACATGCTTCGGGTATTGAGGATAACATTCCGCGCTGCATCGATGACGCGAAGCTGGATGTTTCTACTGATGCTGACGACGGATATGCTACCGGATATAAACTCTGGGGCCAGAACAATAACAATCTGGCACTCGTTTCGTTCTCGGATGTTGAGAAGGAGCAGGTCGTTACTGCTTTCAATTCCTTCTGCGCGATCCGTGGCGAAGAATACGGCTATGCCGATGATGAAGCTCGCTACTACAAGGGTGTAGTTCTTACCGTATACGCTCCGAATGGAAAATTTACAGTTGAGGGAACAGCAGATGGTGCCGGCGTTGACCAGGTAGAGTTTGTTGCTCCGGAGGAAACAGAGGCGTCGGAAAGCGCAACGGGAGAAACATCCGCGGAGAAGTGAGGATATTACAGCGGAGGCATATGACCTTTAGATCTGTAACGTGCAAGGAGGATTGCATAACGAATGGCAAGTGATTTTTCAACGATCCTGCAGAAACTGGAAAACCTGGCCAATGCCAGCAACAACAGTATTTCGTCACTCGATGTGATGAACATTATTGAAGAACAAGACGGCGATCCGGATATGGTGGATAAGCTCTTCGATGAGCTGGAAGCCAAGGGAATCGCAATCGTTGCAGAGACAAGCGTTGAGGATGAGGCGATCAGAGATCTCAACCTGGATGCAAGTGCAACAGATGGTGCGGGCATGGACGATCCGGTCCGCATGTACCTTAAAGAAATCGGTAAAGTCCCGCTTCTGACAGCTGAACAGGAGCAGGAACTCGCCCAGAGAATGCTCGAGGGCGATGAAGAAGCAAAGGCCCAGCTGATCGAGGCGAACCTCCGACTGGTCGTTTCCATCGCGAAGCGTTATCTCGGTCGTGGCATGCAGTTCCTGGATCTTATTCAGGAAGGTAACCTCGGTCTGATCAAGGCAGTCGATAAGTTCGACCACTCCAAGGGCTTTAAGTTCAGTACATATGCTACATGGTGGATCCGTCAGGCGATCACCCGTGCTATTGCCGATCAGGCAAGAACGATCCGTATTCCGGTACACATGGTTGAGACGATCAACCGTCTGGTCCGTGAGCAGCGTTCCCTCATTCAGGAACTCGGCCGTGAACCTACCGTGGAAGAGATCGCTGAGCGCATGAACCTCTCCGTTGAGAAGGTCCGCGAGATCCAGAAGATCTCCCAGGAGCCGGTATCTCTGGAGAAGCCGATCGGTGAAGAAGAAGACAGCCACCTCGGTGACTTTATCCCGGATGATGACGCAATGTCTCCGGCGGACCAGGTTGCCTATACTCTGTTGAAAGAACAGCTGCTGGATGCCATGAAGGGTCTGACCGCTAGAGAAGAGAAGGTTCTTCGTCTTCGTTTCGGTCTCGACGATGGCCGTCAGCGTACACTTGAAGAAGTCGGTAAAGAGTTTAATGTTACGCGTGAGCGTATTCGTCAGATCGAAGCAAAAGCACTCCGCAAACTTCGTCATCCCAGCCGCAGTAAGAAGCTGAAAGACTACATCGACTAACAGGCTTCTTGTGCGAGAGGCGAGCACATGAAGAAACTTTCTTTCAAAACAGGATTCATGCCGAAAGATGGATTGGACTTCGTGCATCAACGTAAGTTTATGCGCGAAGCCCTTCTTGAAGTATGCTCTCCCCGTGAAGTAACGATCCCGATGAAACAGCATACGGGCACAGCCTGTGATCCTGTCGTTTCCGTCGGAGATGAAGTAGCCATGGGAGATCTGATCGGAGTTCCTGCCGATATGAACGGTGTTCCTGTACATGCCAGCATTTCCGGTACTGTTACGAAGATCGACTCGATCCGCCTTCCCAATAAAGTCAACTGTAAAGCGGTGACGATCAAGAACGATCTGCGCCGCCGTGTATCTTCCAAGATCCAGCCGAGAAAAGATATCTCCAGACTGTCTCTGACTGAGCTTTCCAAGCTCCTCTGGCAGTCGGGTATCTGCGGCATGGGCGGGGAAGGCGTTCCCACTTACACCAAGTGCATGCGTGCCGAGAAACTCGGCGTTGACAGTCTTCTGGTCAACTGTACGCAAAGTGAACCTTTCCTTTCCTGCGATCTTCACCATATCCGCGTAAATGCATCAAAAGTCCTGCAGGGCGCCATGGCGCTGAGTGGTGTCTGCCGTGTCAGAAGAGTCGTTTTCTGCATCGAGGACACATGGACCGATGAGATCGACGCACTCCAGAAAGCGGTCGATAAGGCGAAAGAACGCTATATGGACCGAAAGATCGAGATCAAACTGTTTAAGACGCGTTTCCCGCAGGGCTGCCAGCAACTTCTGATCAAGGCACTTTACGGCGTCGAGATCCCGCTCGGAAAAGAACCGGAAGAGGTCGTAAAAGCAGTGCTTTTCAACGCGTCGACCTGCTACGCGTTTTCTGAGATGGTAGAGAAAAACCAGCCGCTGACATCACGTATCGTGACGATCTCGGGGGATACGATCACGGGACACAACGTGCTTGTTCCGATCGGAACGAGTGTCGAGGAGATCCTCGAGAGAGTTCCGGGAGCACACTCCGCGCAGCGTATTGCCTGGGGCGGCGCGATGACCGGCGTTGCGATCAAGGATCTGAAAGCGCCGATCATCAAGACGACGACCGCGATCACGATCATCCGCAAGTTTGAACCGCCGCGCCTGAACTGCATCCGCTGCGGTGCCTGTGTCGGCGCATGCCCGGTCGGTCTGTCACCTTATCTTCTGAACCGTCTGATCGAGCTCGGACAGACCGAGCAGGTACAGTCCGAGTCTGTCGAGCAGTGCATCGCCTGCGGAGCGTGCTCATATGTCTGCCCGGCCGGTATTGAACTTTCTACGAATATTGCAAAAGCCGCACATCGCGCGAGGAGGAATGCTGCAAGATGAAAAGAAAACAGCTCGCTCCTCATATCCATGCTGATCAGCCGGCAGCTGAAAGATACCTCTATGTGCTTGTTGCGCTTCTTCCGGCATTTCTCGGTGCGGTCTTCTATTACGGGATCCGTATCCTGATCCTGGCCGCCGTTTCGATGTTCTGTTTCTTCATGAGCGATTATCTGATCTCGGAGAAACTGTATCCGGAACTTCCTTTCCACGTGGATTACAGTTCACTGGTATCCGGACTTCTTCTGGTCCTGATGGTCCCGTCTTCCAGCTCCGTCTGGGCGGTCGCGCTTGCGGCTCTGTTCGGATCGGTGCTGGTAAAGCAGGCTTTCGGCGGTGCAGGAGCGAACGTATTTAATCCGGCGCTGGCGGCGCGTGCTTTTCTGGAATTCGCGGTCCCGTCACAGATGACCGCGGTGGAAAAACCGTTCCAGGGATTATGGGATCTGTCGACACTCTGGACAGGAAAACCAAAGAACATCGGGGCTGTAAACTCTGCTGCGACCGGATTTGTAGATATATTCTCCGGAAGACTCATCGGAATGGCAGGAGTGACATCGATCGTGCTCCTGATTCTTGGTTTGCTGATCCTTCTGGAAAGAAGACTTTTCCGCTTTGAAGCATCGCTTGCGTACTTCATCACGATCGTGGTCGGATATGTGCCGTTTTACTGGGATCACCTGGAATTCCGCCAGTTCTTCATGTGGGCCGCGCTGGGAGGCATCCTCTTTGTCGGCATCTTTGCACTGAATGACTGTACGACGACACCGATGGATCCGAGAGGAAGGATCGTTTTCGGATTCGGCGCGGGTCTTCTGACACTGATCCTGTACCGTTTCGGAAACAGCAGCTATGCCATGATCTTCCCGGTACTGATGATGAATATGACTACACCGGTATTTGACCGGTATCTCCGCCCGAGAGTCTTCTCCAAGGCGAGCTGGTTCAGGGAGGTGGAGAAATGACGAAGTCGTTTTTCAGAGGATTGACGCTTCGTGCGGTCGTTTGTGTCATCCTGAGTATGACATTCCTCCTTTCGTGCCTGTGGTATAACCGCAGCGTCAACCGCTCCAAAAGACAGGATGAATACCGTCAGGAATATGGTTCTCTGCTTATGGCATCCGAGTATCGTGAACTGAAGACAGACGTCCTCAAAAACCATAAGGATGTTCAGGCCGTGTACAGTGCTTACGATGAGACCGGAAAGCTTCTGGGCTATATCGTTGATGTTAAGACGCAGACACCTGCTGGTGAGATTCATTCGCAGATGAGCATCAGTGACAGCGGCGAGAATCTCCTCAGCATCCGTGTTGTCGAAGAGACAGAAGACGGACCTCATTACAGTGAGGAAGATATGCAGGTCCTTTCCGACCAGCTGAAGGGTGCACGTATCCCGGTATCCATCCGTCAGGATCTTCCTGTGGATGTTCCGTATCAGGTCGACTATGACCCGCTCCTCGGTCTTCACGATGGAGTGTACTATGCCAGAAATGACAAGGCTTCAAAGGATGGATATACCGATTTCTGTGAGATCGAAGTCAGCGGCGGCCGTATCATCCGCGTCAAATGGGATGCTGAGAATGAGACCCATAATACCCGTGCTGAGGATTCAATCAACGGTGAATACAAGGTCAGCGGAAATATCTGGGCTGACCAGGCGTATCGTCTGGAAAACCATCTGGTCCATGTTCAGGATCCGGTAAAGCTGGCGATGAAATCCGATGGAAAGACGGAGATCATCGATGGCGTAACGATCGAGATATCGACCTTTGTGAAACTGGTCAATTCCTGTATTGAATACTCGAGATCTTCCTATACCAAGGACATGTATATCCGTGATCACTCGTCCGACGGCGATACAAAAGAAACAGATGCGAAGGATACGGAGGACATTACTCCGCCACCTTCTGCCAATGCCACGGATCCTTCCGCTATGGGCGTTACGGCGACGCCTGCTCCGACAAAAGCACCGACCCAGGTCGATGTCATCGGCGGTGAGGATGGTGTCGTCTCCGGTGATGGCGCGAATGTCCTTTCGGAAAGCGTAGATGGTATCCCGATGAGTGAGATCCGTACATATATCGATGGCCTTACAGACGATAAAGCCAAAAGCGCGGCGCTTCTGACGACAGTCAATCAGGCATACATGTTTATTCGTGAGTACTTGAACTGGGTGGGATGATATGGACGGAACAAAGAGCATTACATTAAAACAATACCGCATCCTGCTTTCTTTCTCGCTGCTGCTGATCTTTACGACATCGTCCGTTCCGATCTTCTGCAGTGCGCTGGTGCAGATCGTGCTGTTCTGCATGATCAACCACGCCGTATTTTCGAATGTTAGAAACAAGCGTATCTCGTGGGGGATCTTTCTTTCGATCGCTGCCCTGATGGGTGAGGGAGTGCTTTTCCTGTCGAGTTATATTCCGGAGTATTTCACGGAGGAGGCGTTCTACCTTCTTCCGGCATCGACGTTCCTGTTCCTTTGCACGCCGATGTTTGACTACTACACAAACGAGAGAAAACTGTCCTTTAAAGATCTGTGGAACGGCATCGTGTTCTATACTTTCGCGGGATTCCTGATCTCCGTGGTCCGTGAACTCTTCGGAAGGGCTTCGATCTTTAATGTAGAGGTCCCTGCGCTGTCTAAATTGAAGACCGGATTCTTCGGCCATACTGCGGGATCGGCACTTATGGTCCTGGGTATTCTTATCGCGTTTTGCTGGTGGAAGAATCTGGATGAGGATGATGACTACATTCTGGAGACTTCGGAGAAACGCTCGAAGATCTACCGACCGGTCTCGGCAAAGACGGAGAGGAGATTCCTTCTTTTGAGTCTTTGCATCCTTCTTTATGATCTTCTGTTCAGCGTTCTCGGTATCCTTGCGATCTATTACGCACCGGAGGAGCTCATGAAACCGGCACACATCATCGTGATGTCTTCGGTCCTCTCGATCGTACTTCTTACTGTACTTATCAAGAGCTTCCGTCTTTCAGAGACGGTAGATGCTTACTTCTTTGTCCCGCTTCTCAGTGTCATCACTACATCGATCCCATTGATCTTCTTCTCGGGATATGTGGATACGCATTTCCGGGATCTTTCGGTTTCGGGGATCGCCTGGTGGGTAGCGCTTATGGTGGGTGTCTGGATCTTTACTACAGTGGTCATCGCGTACACAAGATCGATCCACGGAAGACTCCTCTTCGGTAAACAGCCGAAGTACTTTGAGGGAATTCCGCTGATCGTGCTTCACGTGCTTCTGGCGATGGTCGTCTTTATGCCATGGATGCAGATCCTGGCGAAATTGTGATTGGAGGAAAAAGAATGCAGGTCGTTATCACATGCCTTTTCGGACTGGAACACTACTGCGTAGAGGATCTGGAGAAGATCGGCTACGGAAGAGAGGAAATGACGGTATCCGATGGTCAGATCCTCGTGGATACGAATCCGTCCACCATGGATTCGGATGTCGCGCGCATCTGCATCTGGATGCGCAGGGGCGAACGTGTTCTTCTTTCAGTGAATACTTTCCCGGCACAGACTTTTGAGGAGTTCTTCGACGGATTTGCCGCAATGCGCTGGGACCAGTGGATCCCGAGCAACTGGGCATTCCATGTAAATGGATATTCCCGTGACTCGAAGCTCTTTGGTATTCCTGCCTGCCAGTCGCTGGCGAAGAAGGCGATCGTTAAATCACTTCTTTCCGCCAAGCACTTGTCCGATGGTATGCGTATTGAAGAGAATGAGAAACTCGGAACCTGCAAGATCGTTTTCGGTATCGTGAAGGATCAGGTCCGCGTAATGATCGATGTGACCGGTGCGGGCCTCCATAAGCGCGGGTACCGTCCGCTGATGCACGATGCTCCAATCAAGGAGACACTGGCAGCGGGTATGGTCAGCGCGGCACAGTACCGTTTCTTCGGAGAAGAAGC
>DBYF01000080.1:19305-19622 GCA_002310155.1 Mageeibacillus sp. UBA1193
ATCGTGATCGAGGCGGCCATGATGGCGCTTAACATCGCCCCCGGCCTGACACGTCCGTTCCTGGGAGAGAAGCTTCCGTATATCGGTCTGAACGCGTACGAAAAGGCGAAAAAAGAAGCCCGTGATATGCAGGATCTTTCGCCTATGGATGATATCTACTTTTACGGCTCCGATATCGATCCCAAAGCAGTCGCCACGGCACAGAGAAATGCCAAAGCCGCGGGAGTTGCCGACTTTGTCCGTTTTCGAGTCAGCGATTACCGCGATATGACTCCGAAAGCACTGTACGGCTGGACACATCTCAAGCGTCAGCTCAT
>DBYF01000080.1:19645-21294 GCA_002310155.1 Mageeibacillus sp. UBA1193
GCCAAAGAGATCTATACCGGCATCGCCAGAACATATCTGGATCCGAAGGGATATTGCAGAAGGGGGATCCGTCTTTCGGTGATCACACCGGACGATTCTTTCGAAAATGCTGTCGTTCGAAAAGCAGATAAAAGAAGAAAACTGTATAACGGTTCTATTCGATGTCAATTAACAAACTACTATCGTCTCCCGCCGAGAGAAGAATAAGGGGCTAAAGTCCACGGCTCACGGACACCTAAATTGTCAAACGCGAAAAAAACAGACCCTGAAAGCCCTTGAAATAAGGGCTTTTTCATGCCATGAAAACTTTTGACGTTTTTTCAAAAACCCCTTGACAAAAAATGCACCGCCGAAAAATCGGCGTTTGAAGTGGGTGTTTTCCGCAAATGCTTGTCTTTGAGTTATCCACAGACTTTTCCACTTTATCCACAGGTTTTTTGTTTATGAGTCGGGATTTTTGGTGGAAAACTTTGGCGGTCGAAACTTTTTTATACGGCTTCATTTGCTTTCATTTCGCGACGAAATGAAAGTGCAAAAATCCTTGAAGTTCCACGTTCAGACGGGGCGTAATCTGATATAATATAGTGAAATAATTATTTGGAATTTTAGGAAGTGTTAGGTATGACTGATTTCGAAACACGCGCAATGGAAGCGAAACAGGCCTCGTTTGCGATGGCGGTCCTGCCGACCGAAGTGAAGAATAGAGCACTTTTGGCGGTTGCGGACGCACTCATGGCCAACAAAGAGGCGATCTTCACTGCCAATGAGGCAGATCTTAAGAGTGCGAAGGAAACAGATCTCCCGATGCCGCTTCAGAAGAGACTCGTTTTTGACGATCATAAGCTGAGCGATGTTGTTGCAGGTCTCAAGAGTCTTACTGAACTTCCGGATCCGGTGGGTCGTGAACTGATGAAGACCGAGCTCGACGATGATCTCGTTCTGACAAGAGTATCCTGCCCGATCGGCGTTCTCGGTATTATCTTTGAGTCACGTCCGGACGCGCTGGTGCAGATCGCATCTCTGGCGCTTAAGTCCGGTAATGCCTGCTGCCTGAAGGGTGGAAGCGAGGCATCGAACAGCAACCGTGCTCTTTTCGACGTGATCGAGAAAGCATCTGTTGAAGCGGGCCTGCCGAAGGGATGGATCGTACTTATGGAGACCAGAAATGACGTTTCCGAGATGCTTCTCCTCGACCAGTACATCGACCTGATCATCCCGAGAGGATCCAATTCATTTGTCCAGTACATCATGCAGCACAGTTCGATCCCGGTCATGGGTCATGCGGACGGTGTCTGCCATCTGTATATCCACGAGAAAGCAGATCAGGATATGGCGCTGAAGATCGCCGTCGACAGTAAGACACAGTATGTGGCTGTCTGCAATGCCTGTGAGACCATCATGGTAGATGAGTCCATCGCGGCATCTTTCCTGCCTGTTCTCGCTAAAGCACTTTCCGAGAAGAATGTTGAACTTCACGGCTGTGAGAAAGTAAAGGCGATCCTGCCGGATGTTCTCCCTGTGGAAGAGTGGCATCACGAGTACCTCGACTACAAGGTCTCCCTCAAGGTCGTTTCCGGCATGAAGGAAGCTGTCGCTCATATCAACAAGTATGGTTCCGGTCATACGGATTCGATCGTTACATCGGATGC
>DBYF01000024.1:0-290 GCA_002310155.1 Mageeibacillus sp. UBA1193
TGCTTGAGGATCGCTACATAGTTCGGACCTGTGTAGGTGAAGAGTGTAGCAACCATTACAGACTCAGCAACCTTGGAGTATCCGCCCTCTGCCTTGAACTTCGGGTTAGTGTATGTCTGGAAGGACTCACCGGGTGTATCGGAGTAGCAGGAGAGGTTGATGCAGTCGTTCCAGTCAGCACGCATTGCCAGCGGGAGACCGTGAGGACCGAGGTTGTTTACGATGTGATAGAAGGAAACCTTCAGGTGCTCGAGCATGGTCTGCGCAACGCTCATGTCGTTGTCATAAGG
>DBYF01000024.1:297-695 GCA_002310155.1 Mageeibacillus sp. UBA1193
GAAAGGATCAGCCAGAGCGGGTCATCGGAGAAGTCACCGCCGATGTCAGCGTTACCCTTCTTAGTAAGCGGCTGGTACTGGTGATAGCATCCGCCGTCCGGGAACTGTGTGGAAGCGATATCGATGATACGCTCTTTCGCACGGTCCGGGATCTGATGTACGAAACCGAGGATATCCTGGTTGGAATCTCTGAAGCCCATTCCACGGCCGATGCCGGACTCGAAGTAAGAAGCGGAACGGGAGAGGTTAAATGTAACCATGCACTGGTACTGGTTCCAGATGTTGACCATACGGTCGACCTTGTCATCCGGAGTAGTAACGTTGAGGATGCCGAGGAGCTTATCCCAGGAAGCCTTCAGGTCAGCAAGACCTGCTGCAACCTTCTCAGGTGTATCGAA
>DBYF01000024.1:730-3207 GCA_002310155.1 Mageeibacillus sp. UBA1193
TCGAACTTCTGGTCAACAGGCATCTCAACATAGCCGAGGATGAAGATAAGAGTCTTGCTCTCACCAGCTGCGAGAGTGATCTCTTTGTAGTGGGAAGCGATCGGAGACCAGCCGTCTGCGAAGGAATCTGTAGCCTTGCCAGCGAGAACAGCTTCCGGATTGTTGAATCCGTTGTAAAGGCCGATGAAGGAATCACGGTCTGTGTCATATCCGTCGATCGCATCGTTTACGGAATAGAAAGCGTAGTGGTTACGTCTGTCTCTGTACTCTGTCTTGTGGTAGATAACGGAACCGTCTACCTCAACACGGCCTGTAGAGAAGTTTCTCTGGAAGTTTGTGCAGTCATCCTGTGCATCCCAGAGGCACCACTCAGCAAAAGAGAAAAGCTTGAAAGTCTTAGCGGAAGCACCCTCATTCTTAAGTACGACCTGCTGGACTTCTCCGTCATATCCATTCGGTACGAAGAAAGTAACTTCAGCCTGAAGATCATTCTTCTTGCCCTTAATGATCGTATAGCCCATACCATGACGGCACTCATACGCATCGAGTTCGGTCTTTACCGGAGACCATCCCGGATTCCAGACTGTACCATTATCGTTGATATAGAAGTAACGTCCGCCCATATCGATCGGTACGTTGTTGTAACGGTATCTGGTGATTCTTCTCAGACGAGCATCCTTATAGAAGTTGTAACCGCCTGCGGTATTGGAAATAAGTCCGAAGAACGCCTCCGATCCAAGATAGTTGATCCACGGATACGGGGTCTTTGGGGTTTCAATAACATATTCACGGGTAGAATCATCGAAATGTCCGAACTTCATATGCCATATGCCTCCTAAAAAGTAGATTTCAAGTAGTTATATCTTACTATAAAAGAAAGCAAATCGGAACGTTTCGACCATCGAAAAAACACCGTAATTTCGGGCGATTTCGGCCAAACACAAATGATTTCGAACTCGAAAACGGTTTCGGGTTTTCGGACTAAAACGGGATTTTCCCGTCAGGACAGGTCAAGCAGTTCTTCCATACCGATCGAAAACTGCTGTTTCACTTCTTCCATCGACTCGATCTCGCCGTTCATAAACGCGACGAGCAGATTCCATATCTCAGTCTCCGCGCACTTCTCTACTGCCGGGTCATCCGGGATCTGGATCTTCTCTGCTTCCGGAACAAGAATAGTATACGGATTCTGTCCGGAGAGGAAGTCGCTCGCGAAGTTCGGATCCTGCGCGCACTTCTCCATGATGGAACGGCTGTTGACGAACTTGCCCTTGACGACCATATCCGTCATTACTGTCGTATCCATTGTAAACGTCTTTAAGATCTTGGCAGCTGTCGCCTTCTTGTCGCAGGTAGAAGCCACCATCAGCCAGTTGCCTCCGTCGTAGGAAGCAGTCGGAGCAGGGACGATCGACCATCCGCTCTCCTCAGGCTCTGTGGTGGTGTCATCTGTCGGCTCTCCGGTTTCCGTCGCCTTGGTGTTCGGCTTTTCTTCGGTATGTCCCGGAACATATCCGATCACATTAGAAGCTGTGACCAAAGATCCGAAGAACATGACGCACTGTCCGTCATTGATCGCACGTACCCACTCTTCGCTGCCTGCTTCAAACTCTAAAGTAAGCGACTGTTCAAATAAGGTCGTCTGCAAATTGAAGAACTTGTCGAAGTCCGCATCGATCGTCACTTTTCCGTCCACGACCCATGGTGCAGTATGTCCGGCCCAGAAGAGTCTTCCGAGCTGCTGACGGTCAGCAAAGAGCTTCATCGTTCCCTCTGAATTCATGCTGACTTCACGGGCGTATTCCAGGAGCGCGCTCCAGTCGGAAAGCATCGGAGAAACCTTGGAAGGATCAGCCGAACCCAGCATCTGCTTCGCAAGTTTGCGGTTGTAGATGATCGCAGTCGGCGCGAGATCCATAGCAAGTGCTTTGATCGAATTCTCCTTGTCGGTCGCAGCTTTGTATGTGTATTCAAACTGATCAGAAAGATCAGAACGGCTGATGCCCACCTGCTCGATACCGATCGCATAATCACTGGCGGTAAAATTCGGAAGACTGTTCGCATCCATCATGAAAAGATCCGGCTTCTTTTCTTCTGAGTCGAAAGCTTTCTTCAGTTCCTGAACATAGACAGTAGGTTCGAGATAGATATACTCGAACGCAAGATCCGGAAGATACTCTTCCAGTTCTCCCTTGAAGTTCTTATCGTATCCGTAGATCACGATCGGATCTTCCGATTCATCAGTAACTGAGGAAGGAACTGTAGGTCCTGTCGTGGGCTCTGTTTCGGAAGAAGAATCAGTCGGTACGACCGATTCCGATTCACTGGAAGAAGAGATCTCCGAGGAGGACTCTTCGGAGGAATCTTTTGTCTCATCTTTTGACTTGGGCTTGCAGGCACACATCGGCAGTGCTAACGATACTGCGAGTAGTGTTGCGAGTAGTTTTCCAATCTTCATTTCGTCCTCCGAAACCATT
>DBYF01000024.1:3269-12551 GCA_002310155.1 Mageeibacillus sp. UBA1193
GCAAAAGGGCTCTGCTCGTTGACAAGAGTTTGATTTCATACTACAATTTCTCTTGTCTTTGCAAAGACCATCTGGGGCATTAGCGCAGTTGGGAGCGCATCACACTGGCAGTGTGGGGGTCAGGGGTTCAAGTCCCCTATGCTCCACCAGAAACAAAAAGACCGTCTCAAACGAGACGGTCTTTTTTCTTCTCTAACTGTGTTTATCGATTACTCAACCGTAACGGACTTCGCAAGGTTCTTCGGCTTGTCGATATCGCAGCCGTTCTCCTTCGCGACATGGTATGCGAGCATCTGCATCGGAACGATCTCAACTACCGCAGAGAAGAGATTGTCGATCTTCGGGATGAAGATGACGTCGTCAGCCTGCGCGAGGATCTCGTGGTTGCCCTTGTAGGTAACGGCCAGAACTTCAGCACCACGGGCCTTGACCTCAACGATATTGCTCAGTGTCTTTTCCATGATGTGCGGGTTGCAGCAGAGAGCGATGACCGGCTGATGCTCCTCGATGAGAGCGATAGTTCCGTGCTTAAGCTCACCTGCGGCATAGGATTCCGCGTGGATGTAGGAGATCTCCTTCATCTTCAGGGCAGCTTCCAGAGCGATCGCGGAGTCGGTATTTCTTCCGATGAAGAACATGGACTTTGTATTGTGATACTTCTTTGCCATCTTCGGGATCTTCGGGTTCATGTCGAGAACTTCCTGAACACGCTTCGGAAGCATCAGAAGTGTGGACAGGTGATGGTAGTAATCCGCGTCTTCAATTCTTTCAAGTGTTTTGGAAATATAGACCGCAACGAGATACAGAACGGAAACCTGTGTGGTGTATCCCTTTGTAGTAGCAACAGCAATTTCCGGACCAGCCCATGTGTAAAGGACATCGTCCGCCAGCTTCGCGATCGTGCTTCCTACAACGTTAACGATCGCCAGTGTTCTTGCGCCTCTCTCCTTGCATTCCTTCATAGCAGCGATGGTGTCCGCTGTCTCACCGGACTGGGAAAGTACGATAAGAAGTGTGCGCTCATCGATCAGCGGATCACTGTAACGGAGCTCACTTGCCAGCTCACATGTGACCGGGATGCGGCAGAGCTTTTCGATCGTATACTTGGAAGCGCAGCCTGCATAGTATGCGGAACCGCATGCTGTGATAACGATCTTATTGATGGACTCGAGATACTCTTTCGACCATTCGATCTCATCCAGAACGATCTTGCCGTCCTTGATACGCGGAGCAACTGTTGCCTTAACTGCTCTCGGCTGCTCGATGATCTCTTTGAGCATGAAGTGCTCGTAACCGCCTTTTTCAGCAGCTTCGATATCCCACGTGATACGGGCGATCTTCTTGGTGATGGTCTGTCCGGCCGCGTCAAATACCTTTACTTCGTCCGGTGTAAGTTCGGCGAACTCACCATCGTCGAGGTAGATTGCGTTTCGTGTGTTTGCAACGAGTGCAGTAACGTCAGATGCGAAGAAGTTCTCGCCGGCGCCGACACCCAGGATCAGAGGGCTGGCTTCACGGGCAACAACGATCGTATCCGGCTTATCTGTGCAGATAACGCCGAGAGCGTAAGAACCGGAAAGGCGTGCGGATGTCTTGATGACAGCACGGCGGAGGTCGCCCTTGAAGTACATCTCGATGAGGTGAACGATGACCTCGGTATCTGTCTCACTGTCAAAGTGATAGCCCTTTTCGATCAGTTCCTCGCGGAGAGAAATATAGTTCTCGATGATGCCGTTATGTACGATAGCGAAACGGCCGTCATTACTTAAATGCGGGTGAGCATTCGTATCGGTCGGGGCACCATGTGTTGCCCATCTTGTATGACCGATACCTGTCGTGCCGGGACAATTCTTACCATCTTCTGTAAGTTCACAGAGGTTGGCGATACGTCCGCTGACCTTATCGACCTTGATCGTTCCCTCATTCAATACTGCAAGACCTGCCGAGTCATATCCTCTGTATTCCAGCTTCTTAAGGCCGTCCAGAAGGATCGGGGCTGCCGGCTGAGATCCTGTATATCCAACAATTCCACACATATAATTGTTCCTTTCTTCCGTATCCTTCAATATCTCCCACGGATACGAAAACGGGCTCTTCGTAAAGAGCCCGCAGTTTTACTTTCTAATGATGATGCTCTCTCTTTCAGCGCCGACGGACACATACGTGATCGGGCAGCCGATTGCCTTCTCAACGTAGAGCACATAGTCCTGAGCCTGTTTCGGAAGATCTTCCCATTTTCTGCATCCGGAAATGTCTGTCTTCCAGCCTTCGAAGTACTCAACGACCGGTTTGCAGGAGTTCAGAGCTACCGGGAACGGGAAGCGGTCGATCTTCTGACCATCCAGTTCGTACTGTGTGCATACCGGGATCTTATCCATGTAGCTCAGTACATCGAGCTTGGTCAGTGCGATCTCAGTCGCAGCCTGTACCTCGATGCCGTAGCGTGTAGCTACGATATCCAGCGGGCCAACACGACGCGGTCTGCCGGTCTTCGCACCGTACTCGAAACCAGCCTTACGGAGTTCTTCTGCCTCGTCACCGAACATCTCGCATACGAACGGGCCTTCACCTACGCATGTGGAGTAAGCCTTTACAACACCGACGACATCCTCGATCTTGGCAGCCGGGAAACCGGAACCGATCGGAGCATACGCAGCCATTGTGTTGGAAGATGTGGTGTACGGGTGAATACCGTAATCGAGGTCACGGAGAGATCCGAGCTGAGCCTCGAAGAGGATGTTCTTGTCTTCTTTCTTCGCGTTTAAGAGGAAAGCACCTGTATCGCAGACGAACGGCTTGATCTTCTCACAAGCATCATCGACCCACTCTTTGAGCATTTCCATGGTGTACGGTCTTGCGCCGTATACCTTGGTGATCGTCAGGTTCTTCCACTCGAGAAGATCTGCCAGATGCTCCATCAGGTGATCCTTATAGAAAAGCTCACCGGCGAGGATCGTCTTCTTCGAATACTTGTCAGAATAGAAAGGCGCGATACCCTGCTTGGTAGAGCCGAATTTCTTATCAGCCAGACGCTGCTCCTCAAGGCCGTCGAGTTCTCTGTGCCACGGCAGAAGCAGAGAAGCACGGTCAGAGATCTTCAGATTCTCAGGTGTGATCGCAACACCCTGGGAACATACCTCAGAGATCTCCTTCCAGAGGTTTTCCGGATCCAGTGCGACACCGTTTCCGAGGATATTTACAACACCATCACGGAAGATACCGGACGGCAGAAGATGCAGGGCGAACTTACCCTTTTCATTGATGACTGTATGACCGGCATTACCGCCGCCCTGGAAACGAACGACGACGTCGTACTTTTCCGTCAGCAGGTCGACCATACGGCCCTTACCTTCATCTCCCCAGTTAATGCCCACGATTGCGCAGTTTCTCATGTCCGTTGCCTCCTAAGGTTTCGTGCAAGCTTTTTTCAAAACAAAAGTGTCCTGAATAGCTTATCAAGACACCATTGTCAATCCGTCCCATTTTATACTCTATATAAAGGGAGTTGTCAAGAATTTTCCTTATTCTCCCCTTCTTGCGGTGCCTCTTCCTGTGGTTCCTCAGGAACCGGACCGAGTACGATATCCGCAAAATTGATCGGAAGACCGATGGTCGGTACACGGACCTGCCCGGCTTTCGTCTTGCCCGGGAAGACCGTGATGCCCTTCTTTGGAAGGACGAAGGAGACCGTCAGATCTGCCGTGATCGCTCCCGGATCGACCTCTCCGGTATCGCAGTCCACACCGGTCGGGATATCGATCGCGACGACGCGGGCTCCGCGCTTATGACCCTCTTCGATCTTGGCTGTGATATCGAGAAGTGCCTGCGGAAGCGGTCTTGAAAATTCATATCCCGTTCCTATGATGCCGTCTACCAGCACACACGGCATACCGGGTTCGTTCTCATAGATCATGCGGGAGATACCGGCCTGCCAGATGCCCGGATCGAACTCCGAGGCCGGATGGATCGGAACGCCGAACTTCTCCGCGGCAGCGCGGTTGGTCTTTACTGCCGGAGACTGTGTCTCACCCGGGAAGCAGTCCCAGATCGTGACCGTATATCCCCAGGATTTCAAGAGTCTTGCCGCCACATAGGAATCGCCGCCGTTCATGCCCTTACCGGCAAAGAAATGGATCGGTGTATTCATCGCCTTAGCAGCTACTGTGCAGGCATTCGCCACCGCCAGTCCCGCGTGCTCCATCAGGATCGGGATCGGTACCTGATATTCGTTGGCAGCCGCACGGTCGATCGCGCGCTGCTCTTCCCTCGTCAGCGTCATGCGGACACGACGCACCGGTTCATAGGGTTCCTTCGGTGGTGGTGGATTCAGTATGCTTTTCTGTGGCCAAAAAGGACTTTCATTTTTTCTCATATCAAGACCCCGCCTTATCCCTTAACATTCAGTATCTTACCCAATCATTGTACCATTTCATTTCCGATATGGTCGAGCGCTTTTACCACGGGGATCGTCAGGAAAGCGATAAGTGCTCCGGCAGAAGATCCCAGAAGGATCAGGTATGGAAGATATCCGATCACATAGACAGTCTTCGTCACCCACAGCGCAGCAAGGATCTGACCGATGCCGTGGCTGGCCGCACCCGCGATGCTTACACCGAAGACGGATACATGTTTTCTCTCACAGAGCACACACATGGTGCCCCACGCCGCCATACCGCCGAGAAGAGAAAACAGGAATCCGACGATGTTTCCGCCGAGCGCGAGGACCACAACTGAACGCAGGACCGCCACGAGAAGTGCCTCCTTCTTTCCTACACTGTAAAGCGTCACGAGAATGGCGATATTGGCGAGTCCCAGTTTAAACCCGGGGACCGGAAGGATCCCTCTCGGAAGGAGCCATGCCTCAAGGATGCTCAGAACAAGAGCCAGAGCAAGCATCATCGCGGTCTTGGTGATGTCATAGGCAGTTTTACGTCTGCTCATCGGGCGATCACCTCCACTTCTTTATCCGACCCGCTGTCCTTACCGGATACGATCTGTACTACGACACGGTTCGGAAGACAGACGGCGCCGTCACCGGGAGACGTAAGGTCGCCCTGATGCATGCAGATCTTATCCGCACAGCTGCTGTCCATGACATATGCTTTTTCAGGTGAAAGATAAATATCCATCTCCCCTCTTTCCGAGGAGATATGGTATACCATCGGGCCATCCAGTTTGGCCAGGTCCATCTCGAGGAGAACTTCTCCGTCCTGTGTGATGCGCACATATCGGGCATCGCCGGAGTGCACCTTTCGGTGGATGAACATCCCGCCGATCAGGATCGCACAGAAAAGCACTATCACTCCGATGATGAAGATATCGCCGGAAGCAAAGCGGAAATTTCTGGGCGGCAGTGCTTTAGCCGAAGTATTCGATTGTCCATCCTTCCTGTGCATGAACCTTCCCCTGCAGAGATGAAGATACCCATAATGTACCATTTTCCATGCACAAAATACAATCGACATGCTCCCTCATAGCAATGGTCTTGGCTTCTCCGGAGCCGACGGAGAACAGCGCTGTCGAGAAGACATCTCCCTTGGTCCCGTCAGGACCGATGACCGTTGCCGAAAGGATATCCGTATTCGCCGGAACACCTGTTTTCGTATCCATGATGTGTCCGTATTTAACGCCGTCCTGCTCGAAGAATCTCTCGTACGCACCGCTGGTAATAACGCATGTCGCTTCACCGGGATCCAGCGTATATGTGCAGCAGAGTTCGGCCGTGTTTCTCGGAGATACGATGCCGATCGAGACTTCGGATGAGGCCGACCAGGCACAGATATTACCGCCGAGATCCAAAATGATCTTCTTCAGATCGTAAGTGCGGAGCTTCTGTGTGAGGATATCTCCGATAAAGCCCTTTGCGGCTCCGCCGAGATCGACCGAGGTTCCCGGCTCGACATAGGCGCGGCGGTTGGAAAGAAGATGCACTTTCTTATAGTCGACCCGTGCTTTTGCATCACTGATCTCCTGAGTCGTCGGAACATGAGGATTCGTGCCGAAGCCCCACGCGTCCATGACAGGAGCGATCGTCGGGTCGAATTTTCCCCTGGTGCTCTCCGAATGTTTGAGAACCATAGTCAGCAGATAGTAGGTGTCCTCAGAAAGCGTCACCGGCTCTTCTTTGGTGGATTTATTCAGCCTGGAGATCTCACTGTCTTCGTTGGTGCGGGACAGCTTGGCTTCCATCTTCAGGAGCAGCTCGGAGGCATCCTTGACTGCGCGGCTCGCGTCACTGCCCTCCGCGGTAAGTGTGATATATGTGTCGAGCGCGAAGATCTCCAGAGTCTTTTTCTTCGTGGTCTTACATCCGGTAAGAGTGAGGATCCAGGAGAGCATGAACAGAACACAAAAAACAGAGGCCCTTCTCCTCCCCTTTCGGAAAGAAGAAAGCCCTCGTGATTTTTCTCTTATTTCATCTTGTCTCTTTGTCCAGATAACTGATCTCATGGTCTTCCTCGGAGTCATCCTCCCGTTTGTGCCGGGTCTCCTTTCCGTGGAAGATCGCGTAGATATAGCCGCCACCGGCAATGATCAGCACGATCCCTACGACCAGGAACTCCGCCCAGAAAACCACATACTGCTCTGCCAGGCGTGCGGACCGTTCGTAGTATGGGATCTGGAACGAGTCTCCGCCGGAGTAGGAATTCTTCAACGGGAAGTATTTCTTCCAAAGCGAGATGACATTGAATCTCGATGTATTACTGAAGACCTGAAGTGGTGAACTGTCTTCAGTATATCCGATCGTGTCGCTCATCGCCTTGACAAGATCATTATACGCTATGTTGTTGATCGGGTCCATCAGAAGGACTTCGTAACAGGTCACGGCCAGATCCGTATCATGGACGAGATTGTCGATATCATCGGAAGTCTGCGCGGTCACAGGGCCATTCGCAAGAGCTGCCAGCTGGGAGAACTGGATGTATGCGCGGGGCTTTGTCGCTCCTACGGTCTCCGCCAGTTCGCCTTTGCCGTCATTCACGACACCAACTACCTGATAACTTGCTCCGTTCAGCTCTACAAAAGCACCGAGCACCTGATAGGAGTGGAACAGGTTCCAGGCCAGCTGCGTATTCAGCACGATCGTATAACGGTCGCCGTCCTTATCCGGAAGGAATCCGCCGCTCTCATAGCAGAACGGATGCACGACCGCATAGTCATCACTGACTCCGTAGATCTCACAGTTTTCAACCGCACCGGTCTGTCTCTTCTCGAGAAAACCTTTCGCCGGATAACTGGCGACAGCAGAGTAGCAATCCTTCCAGACATTTACGATCGTCGAGGATTTCGCGGAATTCTTACCGTTTCCGAGCGAGGACTGTTCCGTCGCGTCAAGCGCGTCATGGATCTGCTGTACTGTTTCGATGTTCAGACCTTTATAGGTCTTTCTCGGCGCGGATCCGTCTTCGGTATAAAGACCCGGCCCCAGAACAGTCAGCTGACGGTACGACATGCTCTTCGTCTCGAAATAGTCAGCTGCATACTGGAAGGACTGTGTGTCCAGGATCTGATTGATACGGATCACAGATGCAGCCGAGAGCACGATCCCGGAAGTGACCAGCACAAACGGCAGGCCCATCAGGGCATAGTGCGAGTGACGGCACAGGTCGCTCCACTTTCTCTTTATGAACTTCTTCAGTTTCGAACGAAATTCCATCAGTTCGTTTCTCCTTGTGCCAGACGTACCTGTTCACCATTCTTGATCGGTTTCTCCGTACGTACGATACAGTAAGCCATGCTGACACCGGAGCCTTCGATCGCGCACGAAGTCGAATCTTCCGAGATGACCTTTACAGCAACCTTGCGGGCGATATAACGTTCACCAAGAGGACTGTTCTTCGTCACGAGGATATAGATGAAATGACCTTCCGTATCCTCCTGTACAGCACCCTTAGGTACAACACAATCGTAGTAGCGGTTAGATGTGGAGATCGTACAGTTGATCGTCATCGCACCCGGAACCATGTAATAACCGGTAACGGAAATGCGGACGATATTGTTGTTGACCGGATCTGACGGGTCCGGACGGATAGCCTCAACAACTGCCGACTCGCAGTAGTCAGTTCTTACTTCAGTACCGACCATCATGCCATCGCAGTCCTTCTTTGCAACAGGAACATCGACATAGTAGCCGGATTCCGGATCTGCAATAATGAACATTACTTCATCCTTGGCGCACTGGTTGCCGTGAGATACATTGATGGCAATGATCGTTCCGGAGATCGGTGCTTTTACCTCGGAGATCTGATAGTATTCTTCCAGCTCCTTGACCTTTTTTTCAAGATCTTCTTTCTTCTTGAGCTTCGCGTCTTTTGCATCCTTCGCCTGATCGGAATCGATACCCGCGTTCGTCTTGTCATCGCTCAGTTTCTTTCTCTTCTGCTGAAGATCATGCTTCGCGTCTTTCAGTGCACGCTCTGCGTCTTCCACGGAAGTAAGAGCCTCAAAGGATGTAAGGTCTGTTTCCTTTTCTAAGAGTTCGGCATTCTTCGCGGCAGAGGCATTTTCATTATCGACCAGCTGGCTGTTGATGCTCTTCAGTTCTTCCGCTGCAGAATTATAAGTGGCCTGTTCTTTCTCGATCGCTTTCTGCGCATCGGAAACAGCCTGCTGCGCCTGATCCAGAGCCGCCTGGTCGAAGTTCGGGTCGGACGGATCCGTGATGCATGCAGCAAGGTCTTCCTGCGCCTGTGTCAGGATCTCCTTCATGGCTTCGATATTTTCGTAAGCGGCATCTCTTCTCTGCTCGAGTTCTTCCTTCTTGGTCTCGAGATTCATCTTATCTTTTTCAAGCTGTGTGATCTTATCCTTAATTGCATTGATATCGTTTTTCGTCTGTTCGATCGCGGCATCCTTATTCTTTGCAGCAGCGAGGTTCTTCTCGGCCTGCTTTACTGCTTTCTCCGCATCAGCGACTGCCATCTCAGCGTCGTAGTAATCATTGACATCCTTTGGTTTTCTCTCGTCGTACTCCATCTCTTTGATAAGGTCTTCGAGATCCTTCTTTGCGGTTTCAAGATCTTCCTTATTCTCCGGGAGCGCGAAGGTTGCAAGGACATCGCCTTCCTGAACTTCCTGGTAGAGGAATACGGGAATTTCGTCGACTGTCAGTTGGCCAGGTGCTTTGAGTTTGACCTCTTTGTTGGCATGGAGTGTTCCGGACGAACGCACGATGGAGCTCAGCGTCGCACCGTAGACCTGCTGGGTACTTACCTGTGTCAGCGTCATATTCATGATCGTATTGGAAAAGAACGTCAGGATTCCCATGACCAGCAGGAAAGC
>DBYF01000064.1:0-1084 GCA_002310155.1 Mageeibacillus sp. UBA1193
AAGAGATCTGACCGTTCTGGAGCTTACTACCTTCACGGTTCGGGAAGTTTCTTGTGGAGTGACGGATACTGAATGCATTGTTTGCCGGAGTATCACCTGCACCGAAGCACGGTCCGCAGAAAGCGGTCTTCATGATGGCACCTGTCTCCATGATGGTCGCGGCGCAGCCGTTTCTTACGAGCTCCATGTATACAGGCATGGATGCCGGATATACGGAGAGTGTGAACTCGTTGCTTCCGATGTACTTGCCCTTAAGGATATCGGCAGCAGCGCAGATGTTCTCAAATCCACCGCCGGCGCAGCCTGCGATGATTCCCTGATCGACCATGAACTTGCCGTTTCTGATCTTGCTTCTCAGAGAGAAGTCGACCTTGTCGCCGAGGGAGACCTTCGCGCGCTTCTCAACATCGTTGAGGATATCGTCGAGGTTTGCCTTGAGGTCTTCGATCGTGTATGTGTTGCTCGGATGGAACGGCATAGCGATCATCGGCTTGATCGCAGAAAGATCGATCTCTACGACGCCATCGTAGTAAGCAACTTCACCCGGATTGAGTTCCTTATAGTCTTCGGAACGGCCGTGGATATCATAGAAGGACTTGACCTCATCGTCTGTCTGCCAGATAGAAGAAAGACATGTGGTCTCTGTGGTCATAACGTCAACACCGATACGGAAGTCAGTGGACAGGGATGCGACACCAGGTCCGACGAACTCCATGACCTTGTTTTTAACGTAGCCGTTAGCGAATACCGCGCCGATGATAGCCAGAGCAACGTCCTGCGGACCAACGCCCTTGACCGGAGCACCCTTGAGGTAGATCGCGACTACACCCGGCATGTTGATGTCGTATGTCTGGTTGAGGAGCTGCTTAACGAGCTCCGGTCCGCCCTCACCCATAGCCATGGTACCGAGAGCACCATAACGTGTGTGGGAGTCAGAACCGAGGATCATTCTGCCGCCGCCTGCGAGCATCTCACGGGCGAACTGGTGAATAACAGCCTGATGCGGCGGTACATATACGCCGCCGTACTTCTTCGCGCAGGAAAGACCGAACATGTGGTCATCTTCGTTGATCGTACCGCCGAC
>DBYF01000064.1:1138-12807 GCA_002310155.1 Mageeibacillus sp. UBA1193
GTCTGGATGATACCAACGAAAGTAATATCGTGGGAGGTGAGCTTGTCGAACTTGATCTTCAGCTTCTCCATGTTATCGGAGGTGTTATGGTCTCTTAAGATCCCATACGCGATAGTCTCCTTCTTCGCGTCCTCTTTGCTGATGGACTTACCGGTCTTGGCGAGGATCGCCTGCGCCGCCTCCTGGTTATCCGGGATAATTTCCGTACCGCGCAGCAGATATGCGCCGGAATCAAGTAAAGAAATCATAAGTGTTCCTCCTAATGAATACATCTATTGCCTTATCTAAAACACTTATATTATATGGAAATCGACTGAACTTGCAAGCAAGATATTATGATACGGCTTTGCGTTTTCCGTAATAAAGATACCCGCCGAAAAGCACTATCCATCCGAGGACCGTGATGATCATGGACAGGATCCAGCTGACCGGAGTTCTGAACTGAACACTCACATTCCCGGTCGTTCCCGCGGGGATCTCCACCGAGATACGATGGTTACTTCCGTCCGCGATCTTAAGCGTCTCTCCGCTTTCCGTCTTCGCTTCATAGTGCGGATAATTGAATACAGGAAGCTCGACCGCACCGCCGTTTGCGGATTCATATGCAAATTCGGTCGAAGTACCGTCCTTACTGTAACTTGTGACCTGAACATCCCCGGTCACCGTATATTCAGAAACCAGGTCGCGGGTATTCGTGCCCTCGATGAGGTACTCATGCTGGCTGTTCCATCGGGACATCAGGGCACTGGCATCCGGAGAGAAGCTTGCGAGAGGCTTTGATGTATATCCGGTCACCGCGTAGAACAGTCCCGGGAGCATCATGAACATAATCACGAGGATCCAGATCAGCTGTCCTTTCTGTTCGGTGCTGTCCACTTTGGACAGGAACTCGCAGGTAATAACTGTCGCGAGGATCCCCGCGAGCGTCAGGAATCTCCAAGGGAACTGAAGACTTACGAACAGCGATCCGATCACGGGGATATCCACCACGATCTTCCAGGGGAATACCGAAGTGCTAAGAAGCAGGAACAACGCCGCCAGGAGAATAAGCACACCCGTCGAAAATACGCTTTCTCCCTCGGTTTTCTTCTCATCTTTCTTGTCGGAAAGCACTCGTCCCTTATACCACTTCACTCCCCCGATCAGAAGCGCGATGATGACCGGCACGAAGGAAAGCGTCACAAGCAGCATGAGGTCTGACGCAACGATCTGGTTAAGGAATCCCGCCTTCTTGTCAGAAGTGCTTTTCAATGCGTTAAGGCTTCGCGACAGGGCGATATCCAGGAACGGAATGATGTACGAAAGGTTCGCGATAAAGACACAGCCGGCAGAAACCAGAAGCGAGAGGATGCGGCGTTTCACGAAGGTCTTTTTCGGGCTTGTGACCAGAAGCAGGAAGACCATGAAGATGGAAAGCTCGCAGGTAAGTATATGCGTCTGAAGAACGCCGGTAAAACCGATGACGAACATGACCGCGGATTTCTTATAGTCATCCTTCCAGAGAAGGCAGACCGCGTAGATCAGGAACGGCAGGAATGCGATCGCGCAGAATTCACCGATCGCGGCACGGTGATATACATCGACCCACCGGAAAAGAAGGAAGCTGTAGATAAGACTTGAGCAGATACCCAGCTTCTCCCCGTACATCCGGCTGAAGCAGTAGTAGGCGGAAGAAACCGTCAGAAGATGCATCAGGAAGATGAACAGTTTGTAGCACGCGTGAATGTGGAAGCCCGCGAGATTAAAGACAGCAGGAATGTAAAGAAGGACGTCGCCGTAATACACTCCCACAGGATATCCATAACCGTTGTACCAGTTCTGCTGGATCTTGACCCACGGTACTCCTCTGGAGATCCCGTCACGGATACCGAAGATACGGTTGATGTGGAAAAACAGGTCATCTCCAAAAGGAAGGTAATCCGCAGCGCGCAGCATCGGGATCACCATTACGGCCGACACACCAAGTAACAGAGCATATGTCTTGCTCTTTTTCGGATTTTTGAGGCAGAGATAAATGAAGATATCGAGAAGCGCGCAGAAAAAGAACCATGATGCGGCTCTCGCGGTCCTCTGCACACTCGCGGAAGGCGTCGTATCCGCACTCTCCACATGAATCGATTCCAGTGTGACGCCTTCTGTATCCGCGCAGTCAACAGCGACCTGAAGATCCGAGACCGTATGTGCCAGGGAAAAACCGATCCTCGTCGTGTCCGTCTGTGGATCAAGATAGTCCCACCTTACTTTTTCGACATTCTCGGAATCAAGCGTGTCTGACAGGATGCTGACGAGATTTCTGTATGAGGAACAGGAATACTTCACCGTCATGATATAGTCGCCCGCAGGGAGCTCGAGATTCTCGGAATATCCATACTGGACATCCGTTTTCTCCTTGCTCTGAAGCTGCATGACCGGCGTGTCACCGGGACCGCGCATATCGATAGAATAGGGCTCTCCGGACTTTCTTACCGGGATCAGGACAATACCGATCACGGCAAGGCACTGGAGGATCACTGAGATCCACATTATTCTTCTGCGACTTGATTTTTCCAAGAAACCCAAAACCCCATTCCTGTCTTCTGATGCACATATTATATCAAAGTCCGCACAGACCGCGAACTGTTCACAACTTTGCAACACTTTAAGTGTATCATTACTCTGTCATAGTATTTTCTTTTTGATGAAAAGAACAAACACGTGTTGAAGAGAAACCAAAGAGGCAGCGTATGGACAAAAGAAAAAAAGTAGCCGTATTCTCACCGAATATCTATGAGCCCATGACTCACGCTATCCAGGAAGGCATCAGCAAAGCCGCGATGGAGCTTGGCATCAAGGTCATCTATTTTGCAAGTTTCAGTGATTCTTTCAGCACTAAAACTTACGATCAGTTCAAGCATTACGACGAGGGTGACATCGTCTCCTTCGAGCTTCCTGACCTGGACGATTTCGACGGTATCATCCGTATCGATCTCGCTTATAATCCGTATTGTCTCGAACACCTCGACAAACGTCTGGCTGAAGTCAGTATCCCGATCATCAATGTCGGCGGCTATGACGACCGTTACTTTAACGTGGTCAGCAATGAAGCCTCATCCTTCTATAACATCGTCGATCACCTCATCAAGGAACACGGATGCAAAGATATCTACCACATCGCAGGTCTGAAAGAGAGATCCTTCACCCAGCCGCGTATCGATGCTTTCCGAAAAGCACTCGAAGATAACGGTATCGAATATGATGACAGCAGGATCTTCTACGGTACACTCTGGCATGACTGCGGCGATCCCGCACTGGACTACATCCTTCCATTGTGCGAAAAAGCCGGAAAGAAATATCCTGACGCGATCGTCTGTGCCAATGACTATTCGGCAGTCGGTCTGGTAGATGCCTGTCACAAGCGCGGCATCGATGTTCCGGGAGACATCATCGTTACCGGATACGATGGACTCGAGGAAGCAAAACAGGGTTATCCTTCGATCACGACCGTAGCCCAGCCCTTTAGCAGTGCCGGCTATGAAAGCGTCTATGTATTGACTAAGATGTGGACAGGCGAAGAGCTCGGAGAGAACTATCTCATCCCGGGTGAACTTCTCCTGAACCAGTCCTGTGGCTGTAAGGCCATGAACACGTATAACATCGATGATATCCGAAGCATCTATGTAAGAAGACTTGACCGCGTCGCTGATCTCGCGCAGGCCACGACCAGCCTGATCCTCAGCGTCTCCAGTGCACAGACCATGGAAGAGTGTTTCGATGAGATCGCGGAAAACTCCGCCATCGACTCAGGCTTTACGGACATGCTTCTCTGCCTTGCTCCCGGTTGGGAAGACCAGCGCATCATCGATGATGAGTTCTCTGATATCGATGAAGAGATGACAGTAGTCGCCGGATTCATCGGACCCGACCGCGCCAAGAGAGAGACCTTCCGGAAGAAAGACCTCCTCCCGCCAGCACTCCTTGCCGATCCGAAACCGTACTACATTTTCTCGATCCACCACCTGCAGTACTATATGGGATATCTCATCGTATCTCCTCAGAACGAAGCTCATGAATCGATGTTCATGAAATCCTGGCTCGTTAACCTGGGATCCATGCTCGAGAACTGGAGGATCCGCCACAAGCTGAATCTTTCCCTGCAGAGGATGGAAAACCTTTATAACCGCGACATGCTGACAAACCTCTATAACCGTCACGGTTACGAGATGTTCTTCACGAAGATATTCAAGGAATGCTGTGAGAAAGGTGTCCCGATCGGTGTCATGATGATCGACATGGATGACTTAAAGCTTACTAACGATAACTACGGTCATGCCGAGGGAGACTACAGTCTGACCACGATCGCCGACGGTATGCGTCTCGCGGCTCTTCACAATGAAGTATGTCTTCGTACCGGTGGTGATGAATTCGTCGTCCTCGCGAAGGATTACTCCGAGGAGAAAGCATCGATCTACGTAAAGTCGCTTTGTGACTACATCGAGAAGTGTGTACAGCGCGACAAGAAGGTATATCCTCTTTCTGTCAGCACCGGCGTCTGCATCAAGATCCCGCCGAAGGAAGCATCCGAAGATCAGGACGCGATCCGTTCCTTCTCCGAGGAATACTTAAGGATCGCCGACGCGAAGATGTACGAAGTCAAGAAACAGCACAAGGCCGGACGAAGCTGAACATTCCAAATACCCGGAAAAGAAAAACTGTTCCCGAAGTGAAAATGATCACCTCGGGAACAGTTCTTTTATTCGGTTACTTAATCTTACTTCAGTTTCTTCTCAAGTTCCTTGATCACGATCTCCAGCGCCTTGATCCTCGCGTATTTCTTATCTACGGATTCAAGCACGTGCCATGGTGCGAACTTCGTTGAAGTCTTCGCGATCATCTCGTTGATCGCGTCTTCGTAAACATCCCACTTCTCTCTGTTGCGCCAGTCTTCTTCCGTGATCTTCCACTGCTTTTCAGGTGTGTTCTGACGCTCAGTAAAACGGGCTAACTGGGTATCCTTGTCGATCTGCACCCAGAACTTGATGATGACCGCGCCCCAGTCGTCGAGTTCCTTTTCAAACTCGTTGATCTCGTTATACGCACGCTTCCAGTCGTTCTCGGAACAGAAGCCCTCGATACGCTCGACCATCACACGGCCATACCATGTTCTATCAAAGATCGCCACGTGTCCGTCCTTCGGGAGTCGTGTCCAGAAACGCCACAGATAGTGACGTGCTTTCTCATGCGGTTCCGGACTCGCGATCGGATGCACTTCATAGCCTCTCGGATCGAGTGCCTCCGCAATACGCTTGATGTTGCCGCCCTTACCTGCCGCGTCCCATCCTTCATACGCGATGATGAGCGGAACACGCTTTCTGTAAAGACGGTTGTGAAGCTCGGACAGACGGTCCTGCAGCTTGTTGAGTTTTTCCTTATACTCCTCGTCGGAAAGTTCTTTTCCCTCAAGAGGAATATCGGCAAGCTTCGGCATCTTTACGAGCGGGAAAGTATTCTGGAGAAGCGGCACGGCAAGAGAGTGATTCTGAAGCGCGATATCGATCGCTTCATTCATGCGTTCGAGAACCTGAAGCTCGGTCCATTTCTCGGACTTCGCGTCAACGATATACCATGGAGCCGTAGATGTGTTTGTGTCCTCGAGGTATTTCTCGAAGATCTTCTCACAGGATTTATAATGCTTGTTCTGCCAGACGTCACCTGCGCTGACACGCCACTTCGTATCGATGTGATCCTTGAGATTGGAGATACGTTTCTTCTGTTCTTCTTCCGTGATATGCATGAAGAACTTAAGCACCAGATATCCGTTATCCGTCAGCTGGCGCTCGAAACGCTTGATGCTAGCGATACGCTTCTCATAGAGAGAATCAGACATCGATCCGTCGAGTCTGCTCATGACGATCTCGTTCATCCAGCCGGTGTTATAGAAACGGAATTTACCCGCCTGAGGAAGCGCCTCAAAATACCGGCAGAGAAATGGTTTTCTCTTCTCGATAAAAGTCGGTGAATCAAAGGTCGCGACCTTATAGAAACGCGGGTCGATATTGTTGATGACATTGCCGATCAGTGTGCCCTTTCCGGCGGTTCCCCAGCCTTCGATCAGCACCACGACCGGGAGCTTATTGTCCTTGATCTTATTCTGATTTACGAAGAGAAGATCTTCCTGCTCTTTCAGACGAGCTTTAAGGATCTCTTTCTCGGGCTTCTCGTTCAAATATGCATTCTTAAGCACAGATACCGCCTCCTTCGAAGAACAGATAATTGTACTTCGATTGTATCACGCTCACCCTGAGAAGTCTTATCGCTTTTGTAAATCTTTGCGTAAGGATGCTTTCGCCGAGCGATTCTCGCAGACGCGAAGCGTCGAGGACCAGCAAGGTGAATGATCCTTACGAAAACCAGAATACGAAAGGGATTAAAAGATCGGCGCGATGAGACGTAGGATCAATCTAAACAGACTCCAGCCGCGACGGAAGTTGAGTTCTTCGCGAAGGACTTCGTCTGACTGTTCAAAGGATTTCAGAAGATCGTCACGGACATCGAGAACAGTATCCGTTCCGCACATCCATACCGCACTTTCGAAGTGGAGATACAGGCTTCTGTAGTCCCAGTTTACAGATCCGACGATCGCGCATTTGTCATCGGCTACGACAGTCTTACTGTGCATGAAGCCGGGTGTATATTCATAGATACGGACACCTGCTTTTACAAGGTCTCTGTAATAACATCTCGTCGCCTGATGGATCATCCATTTATCGTACTTACTCGGAGTCACGATACGCACATCGACACCGCTTTTCGCGGCAAGGCACAGCGCGGAGATCATGTCCTCATCAAGGATCAGATACGGGGTGCTAAGATACAGATACTTCTCGGCTGAATTGATCATGTGCATGTACACACTCTCACTGACTCTTTCATGATCGAGCGGGATGTCCGTGTAGGGCTGGACGAATCCGTCATTTCTAATCGGGCAGGCTTCATCCTTCCATGGATCAAATTGGCTGAAATCTTCGGAAGACGGCTTATTGATCTGCCAGAGCTGGAGGAAGAAACATGTAATGCTCCATGCGGCCTCACCTTCGACCATGACAGCAGAGTCCTTCCAGTAACCAAATCTCTCTTTCTCATTTACATACTCATCTGACAAATTCAGTCCGCCGCAGAAAGCGATCTTACCATCGATCGAGGTAAGCTTTCTGTGGTCACGGTTGTTCTGGATGGTCGTAAAGAACGGTCGGAACGGGTTAAAGACCATGCACTCGATACCCAGTGATTTCAGATAATCCGGATACTCGGACGGAAGAGAAAGGAAGCATCCCATGTCATCGTACATGATACGTACGAGAACACCCGACGCCGCTTTTTCTTTCAGGATCTCCAGAATGGATTCCCAGAACTTACCTTCACCGATCGTGAAGTACTCCATGAAGATGTACTTCTCCGAAGAGCGGAGCTTCTCAAGGAATACCGGCCAGAAAGCTTCGCCAGGTGAGAGATACTTCGTCTCGGAATTTTTATAGACCGGGAAATTCATACCGCTCTCCAGATAGTCCACACTACGGGCATACGTCGGGAACTGCTCTTTGAGCTCTTCTTTTATCTTCAGATCGGCTTTGAACTGGTCCTGTGTCGCCACGATCACGTCATTCAAGTTCTTCGCGTAGCGGTTCGAGATCATCTGGGAGTTCAGGAATACATACAGGACTCCACCGAAGATCGGGAACATCAGGATCAGGAATACCCAGATCAGCCGGTATCCTCCCTTATCGTTCTTACTGATCACGTAGAGCGCGACAATGACGGAGATAACACGGAATATGATCGCAGCTACTTCTGAAATGGTGGTTCCGGCTACGATCAGGAAAATAAAAGACGAGATCTCCACGAGCAGGATCAGAATAATGACTGCCCGGCGCATCAGAAGTGATTGGAACCATTGTTTGCGCATGTTTTTCTCCCTTTTGTTTCCTACATACAATTATCAACAATCTCAAAATTTAGTCAAATATTTGTAGGCTTTTTTACCCTTCTGGTATAAAATGAGTGGTAAGCTATCACATTCTGAGCGGGGTCTTTTCCGCACAGGAAAGAGTGCTTTTCACGCAAGGGAGATTGTGTTATGAATTCGATTGAATCCGCTCGTCAGAAGTCAGTTCTGCCGTTTCTGATCCCGGCCACTTTAATATTTGCCGTGGCCGTCACTTATCTCGTCTATGCGACCGGCGGAACACCGAGCATCTACGCTAATCTGATACTGATCCCTATCGTACTTACTGCGCTTTTCTCTCCTGTCTTATACAGCGCGTTTTTCGCTGTGCTGTCCGGCCTTGCCATGGGACCGCTGATCATTTATCTGACCGATTCCGATGATAAGAGCCTGACCTGGATCATCCGCGTGCTGATCTATGTTTCCGTCGCGATCGTTATCTCCGTGATCTCTTCGAGAAGCCGTCAGCGTGAGCGTCACTTCGAGTATATTGCAACTCACGATCCACTCACAGACCTTCCAAACTTCAACAGTATCTCTTCCGTGAAGATCCCGTCTTCCGGCGCCATGTCGATCCTGATGCTGTCCTTTAACGAGGACAGCGACATCCAGGGTCTGTTCGGAAGTGATTTCTATTCTTCGATCGTTAAGAAGATCTCCGAAGAGCTGAACAATCTTCTCTCTTCGTATCCGAACGCTACGCTCTGCAAAGCGAACGACCTGAACTATGCCATCATCGTACAGCACTATTCCAGTGAAGAAAGTCTGGAGAGTATCCTGGCGGCGATCTCGAACCTGAACGGCGTGACCGTTTCCGTTGACGGGATCCCGGTATACGTTTCGTACCGTATCGGTTTTACCGTGATCCGTCCGGGAGGAAACATCTCCGAGGGCATGCGTCAGGCAAACATCGCTCTCCGTTACTCATTCCTCGAAGACCAGCAGATCAGCCGTTATACGGATGCCATGCGCGATTACTATAAGGGAACTGTCAGCATCGCCAGTGAGTTCTCCTCCGCCATTTCCAAGGGAATGGTCCAGGCTTCTTATCAGACGATCCACGAGGCAGTTACGCATGAACCGATCGGTGTTGAGATCCTCGCCAAGTGGATCCGTGATGACGGCACGAGAATGACCGCGGAAGAATTCGTTCCGATCCTCGAAAAGACTTCATGTCTTCAGAAACTGACGATCTTCATGACAGAGGAAGCGATCCGCTATGCGCAGCTTCCGGTCAACAAAGGGAAAAAGTTCAGTATCAACTTCTCTGCCGCCGAGCTCAACGAACGGTCAGTTATGGAATTCGTCCGTTCCGTCGAATCATTCAAGATCGATACCGACCGCATCATGGTCGAGATCACGGGTGCTTTTTCCGAAGACAACTACCTCGTCAGAGATAATCTCATGTTCCTGAAGAAGCACGGCATTCACATCGCGATCGATTATCTGAGCGCCGTTTCTTCTTCCTTCGTGCTGATCTCGGATGTCCCGATCGATATCATCAAGATCAACCGCAGCATCACCGCCCACATCGGTCAGGAGCGCGGCGCCGCCATGATCAGAAGTATCGTAGATTACGCAAAAGCAAATGGCCTTCGCACGGTCGCGGAGGGCATCGAGAACGAATCCCAGGTAAGATTCTGCGAGGAGGCGGGAGTTACGTTCCTTCAGGGATATTACTTCAGCGTACCGCAGCTTATGAGCGCGGATGGAAGCCTGTCCCCCGATACAGATGCCAAGAGAGATCTGGAGAAAAAGAAAGAGCCGGAAAAGGTTGTTTCCCGGCCCAATATTTCCATCGTCAAACATAGCGATATCGAAGATTCCTTCGACACAGACGAAGAATAAGACTTACTGTTTCTTCTTTCCTACCTTCTTACCGACGCGGATCAGCTGTGCATAACGGTTTGCCGTGCGATACGCTTTTCGTGAAGTAGAAACGATAGCACCCTTCACTCCGGGATCAGTTTTCTTGATCTCTTCTTCCTCTTTCTTCAGGAAGTGTCTGTCTTCCTCCGGAGGGACCATCTTCACCTTCTTATACTTCGGTGACATATGAAGCTTGCCGACATTCGCACGGCGGATCGCCTTCTCGCGGACATGACGTGAGATCGCGTTCATGTAAGCTTCTTCGACCCTTCCAGCAAATGTTTCCGCGGAGAAAGAACCTACCGTCTTCTCGGCATTCGCGGAATAACGCTCAGAAGTAGCCGAATCCCTGAAAATGTCGGAAACAATATCCGGGATCTCCTTCTCATCACGGAAGAGACGTGCATTCTCACCGTCTTTAAAAAGCTCGTTTACCGCGTCATCCTTACGGGCAATGACCGGAAGTCCGGCCGCCATAGCCTCATAGTATGTCAGTCCCTGTGTCTCGGAAGTGGAACAAGAGATAAACGCATTTCCAAGCTGGTAGTACTTACCGATCTCGGCATATGGTGCCGCACCGGCAAAGATCACCTTATCACTGACACCCAGTTTCTCGGCCTGTGCTTTTAGATCATTAAGCGCCGGACCATCGCCGACGATGAGCACACGCACGTTCGGAAGTTTATTGCGGATCGCGGGGAGCTGGTCAATGATCTTATCGATACTCTTCTCATAAGCCACACGGCCCAGGGAGAGGAGGATCTTCTCATCATCGCGGATACCGAACTTCTTCTTAAGTTCGGCGATCTCTTCTTCCTTGAAGTTCGAACGGTTGAACGGAGAAACATCGATACCGGTCGGGATGACATAGATCGGCTTCGTAACACCGTAGCCGCGAAGTGCGTTCTTTACCTTCTCGGTCGGAACGATCAGTCCGGTCGGGACATTGCAGAACGTCTTACTGAACCATCTCGCGGAATTCGGGGTAATGATCTTGGTGACCTTACCGCCGAGGATATAGTGCGTATAGTCCTCGAGCATCGTGTGATACGTATGTACGATCGGCAGATGGAGCGTCATCGATGAAGAAAGTCCAATCAGACCCATCGAGAACTCTGTCTGCGTGTGGATGATATCGATCTTAAGTCTCTTGAGGATCTGCACCAGACGGAACGAATAAGGCATAGTCGTTCTGTAAGGGCGCACGAAGATCGTCGGGAAACTGGGAATACGGAATACCGGCGGGTTCTTGCCCACACGGCGGACAACCGGAGAATAATTCTCCGAGGTCACGAAAACATATACACGATGGCCTCTCTTACGCAGAGCAACTGCCAGCGTGTAGATCGAAGATGCTACACCATTAATATCCGGAAAATACGTATCCGTTATAATCGCTATATTCATACTTCCTCCAGTTCCCAAAAATGATTATACCATAACCATCTCGTGAGAAATGACAAATCAATCACTATTTTGATATACTCAAAGCACTTGCGGGGACTATACTCAAAGCATGTACGCGAGCATCCGGAACCTCGGGAACTCCCGCCGGATGAACACTTTAAGGAGGACTACACCTATGGCTTTACCTAAGGATTTTATCTGGGGCGTCGCTACAGCTTCCTACCAGGTCGAGGGTGCCTGGAACGAAGATGGCAAAGGCCCGTCGATCTGGGATACATATACACACTGGAGAAACTCTCCGGTACACAGTCACGAGACAGGAGATGTCGCATGTGACCACTATCACCGCATGAAAGAGGACGTCGCTCTTCTTAAGGAGATCGGTGTGAAGGCATACCGTTTCTCGATCGCGTGG
>DBYF01000064.1:12862-16175 GCA_002310155.1 Mageeibacillus sp. UBA1193
CTCGTTGACGAGCTCCTGAAGAACGGCATCGAGCCGATGATCACACTCTACCACTGGGATCTTCCGCAGGCGATCTTCGAGCGCGGCGGATGGATGAACCCGGAGATCATCGGATGGTTCGAAAGATATACGAAGGTCGTTGTTGACGCACTCTCCGACCGTGTCACTTACTGGTTCACCATCAATGAACCGCAGATCTTCATCGGACTCGGCTGCTACACAGGCGCTCATGCTCCGTTCATGAAGTATTCCGACAGAGATATCTTCAAGATGTCCAAGAACGTTCTGCTCGCACATGGTACTTCAGTACGCACGATCCGCAAGTACAGCAAGAAAGAGTGCAAAGTTGCATACGCGCCGACAGGTCCGTCCTTTATTCCTGAAAATGATTCCGCGGAAGCGATCGAGGAAGCAAGAAAGAAGACCTATGCTTTTGACAGCTTCGGTTATATCCTCTCCAACTCCTGGTGGTCTGATCCGATCTTCCTCAGAAAATGGCCGGACGGCGCGAAGGAATTCTTCGGCAATGATTTCGAGGATTTCACAGATGAGGAATGGGATATCGTGCAGTCTCCTCTCGACTTCTATGGTATGAATATCTATGCTGCAATGCGTGATCTCAGCAAACTTTCTGCTGCAGAAGGGAACGGAGCTCTGTCGGGCGAACCGCTGACCGCCCTAAAGTGGTCGATCACTCCGGAAGTTCTGTACTGGTCTTCCAAGTTCATGTATGAGAGATACGGGGTTCCGATCATGATCACCGAGAACGGCTGCGCCTGCACAGATAACGTCCATCTCGACGGCAAGGTCCACGATCCGCAGCGTATCGATTTCTTAAAGAGATATATTCGTGAGTACGCACGTGCTGCCGAAGATGGTATCCCACTGGTCGGCTATATCCACTGGTCCTTCATGGACAACTTCGAGTGGGCAGACGGCTACGATCCGAGATTCGGACTGGTATACATCAACTACCAGACCCAGAAGAGAACGCTGAAAGATTCCGCTTACTGGTATAAAGAGGTCATCGAGACCAACGGCGAATCTCTCTGGAAATGACAGACGAAACCATGAAATAAAGAAAACACCATCCGGTTTGCCGCGATGGTGTTTTTTCTATGCCTGTTTCTTAAAGGGATTGGGTCCTGCCGGATCGTACTCGGGAAGATCCGCTAAACCGAACTCGACGGCCACACTGGACGGAGTATCCTCCGTGATCACCAGGTCTTCGTTTCCGATCTTCCTGTCGATCGGTTTTTCCGGAAGTCTCGGGCTTCTTTTGAAAGTACGGTCTCTGTTCCTGGCTTCTTCCTTCATAAGGTACAGCATGGAATGCTCTGTCGGGAGCGGCACCGGGGCACTCGGGATCGGCTGGTTGAGGCTCTTTTTCACTTCCTCTTCCGCTTCCGCCTGATATCCCTGCGTCGCTATCGGAACAGCAACACTCTTTCTCTCCTGCCGCTGCATCTTTTCCAGATGCAGAAGGCTCTTGTCCGCGGACATCTCATTCATTGCCATTTCTGACGCGATCGATGAAGCCACGGTATCGATCATGAATGTTCTGTAGTTGACCGGCCGGTCTTCCGGACCAAAGTCACTCAGCGAAAACGCTTTGATCTTCTTCTTGCTCATCGATGCCAGCGTCGGTGTTTCTTCTTTTACCGGCACCGTGTTCAGTTCCAGAGATTCCCACGTGATCTCCGAGCTTTTTCCGGAGACCGCGTTCATGCACCACGTCAGACACTGGTCCTTTTTTCTGATCTTCATGATCCACATAGGAATGAAGATCAGCTGACCCAGCGCCGGTGTGTACTTGGTGTTATCTATATAAGAAGAAATGGTAAAGTTATCCAGGTTCTCCGTGATCAGGCACTCTTTGACAAAGTCCTGTATGCGCTGAAGGAATCCATCCTCGATCTGTTTTCCCGGACGGTCCAATCCCAGGATGACTGCATCCTTTATATCCGCAGTCATCGCATCCCTCGTTCCGGAACCATTTCTCAGTATCGGAGAGATCTCATCGACCTTTCCCTGGGAAAAAGCGTTGCAGGCGCAGGCAGGAACAGACTGCCATGCCATCTCACTGCTGATCGTCTTCGGATACGGAGTTGCTACCGAGGAGGTCCTTTCGAGAGTAAAGTCATTCAGAAGCGTTACCGCAATGAAATTCTCGAGTCTGTGCTTCGGAACTTTAATATGCGGGACCACGCTCAGGATCCCGCTTCCGAAAACATGGTAATCGTAGAAATAGAACGGAACATACGCCGGTGTGATCGCCTCAAGATAATCTTTCCCCGTATACGAATGCTTCCCGCGTTTGGCGGTCTTGAGATACTCTTCCTCGGCTTCTTTCCTGTCGCAGGAAAATGGAGCCATAGTCACTTCCGTCGGAAGCATGATCTCCTCGGGAGATGTCACCAGATCATCGCTTCCGCAGGAGAGGCAGCGTCCCGATCTTACAGCACCGGAAGGCTCCGCAAACATCGACTTTCCACACGTTCCGCAAGTGCTCTTACGAAGCTTTAAGGAGCCCATTTTCCCGACATAAAAGCCACCCTGCGGGTTGGATATCTCATCTTTCGATTGAAGAACGGAATGGCAGAAACAGCAGAGCGCCTGCGATCCTTCCTCCAGGATCACAGATGCTCCACACTTCGGGCATAAGTAGGCTTTTTCCATGTATCTCTTCCTCGTAGGTAAAATATGCACCGGAAATCGCGCTTTCACAAGCAGCAACACCTCCGGTGCATACAGTTGGTTCTTATCGGATCGGCTTAAAAGGACTCGGTCCTTCCGGATCAAAACCCGGCAATCCGCGGATTGCTTTCTCAGCCTCTTTCTCCGCCTGCTGGAGTTCTTCCTGAACCTCATCAGTTTCACGGGCAAGTGCCGGAATGCTTCTGTCCTTCGCCAGGTGATGGATGTTCTCCTCATCGAGCGGATCCGGAAGCATATCCAGAGAAGCAACTACGGACGGCTTATTCTCAAACTGCTCAGACTCAAAAGTCTTGTTGACCGGTTCGTCATCTTCTTCCTGTCCGGCGAACAGGTTTGCCGGACGGCGGAACGGACCTTCTTCTTTCTCCTGGCTGGCGAAAGAACTCTGGATCTGACGTCTTCTTTCCTCTTCTTCCATCTGGCGGCGCTGCGCGAATGTACGCGGGCGGGCCTCGATCTCTCTAGCCGGACGCTCTACCGGTACTTCTCTTGCGGGACGCTCGGCGACGATCTCTCTTGCCTTCGGAGCAGCGGCGCGTGATTCACGAAGCTCCGCTTCTCTCAGTGCACCCGGAAGCACCTCTTTGGTATCTCC
>DBYF01000064.1:16216-22623 GCA_002310155.1 Mageeibacillus sp. UBA1193
GTCAGCGAGCCCATCGGGCGCTCATCGTCCATACGGGCTGCGGAACTGCCCCATGCCGGAACAGGACCATTTGTATCCGGGACTCTCTCCCAGATCGGAACGTTCTTCTCCTTCTGTGCCGGAGCCTCATCAGCATCAACCGCACCGCGCATGGAGCCCGGACGTCCGCCCTGTCTTGCGGAAGGTCTTGTCGCAGAGGATGCAGGTCTCGATGCGGAAGGAGCCGGCTTAAAGATTGCCGGACGCTCTTCAACCTCTTCCGGTTCTTCGACACGTGCTGCCGGTCTTCCCAGCTGCTGTCTCATGATCGCCGGCATCTCAGGTTCTTCCTGTCTTCTCGGTGCATGATGGAATACGGAAGCTGCCTGCTCAGCGGCTTCTGCTTCAGACTTCTCGGCCAGAGTTCTCGGACCTGTGCTGTTTCTTGCAACAGAAGCTGCGCGGGACTCGGCTGCTTCTCTGGATGTATCAGCCAGAGTTCTCGGTCCGCCACCACGGTTGATCACACCCTCACCCTTCTGTACACCCTCTTCAGCCTCGAGTCTCCTTCTCTCAGCCAGAGTCATCGGTCTTCTGGAAGTATTTGCCGCACCGCTTGCACGTCTGTGTGCTGCTTCTTCAGCTGCACGGAGGTCTTCCTTGGACAGGAAGCTCTTGCCTCTGTTTCTCGGAGATCCGGCAAACGGACTCGATGCATCCTGCTGCGGTTTTGCCCAGGCAGGAGTTTCCTTTGCTTCCGGCATCTCGCCCCATCTCGGCTTCGAGGAATCCATAGACGGCATCTGATGGATATCTTCATCCAGCGGCTGATCTGTCAGGTATTCCAGACTCGGACCCTGCTCTGTCGCTCTGGCCAGCGGGGCCGGCGGACGGTTAGCCAGCGGACGGTTCGTTTCATCGTCCTCCGGTGCAAGATCGACACGGTCGTTTGTCTCGACGTTCATTGCGGAACGGGCATGTGCCAGAGGTGCTGCCGGACGGTACTTGAGCGGACGGTCATTCTCTTCACTGCCTCTGTAGTACTCAGTAGCGTTGACCTGGCTCTTCGGAAGGATCTCTCTGGGCTCAGCTTCATCTACTTCGTAATTGGACTCTGCGTGGTTGAGGACACCGGCATCGTACTCGCTGTTCATGATCGCCATGCCCAGTTTCTGTTCCGGTTCTCTCTCGAGCTGTCTCGGGATCGAAGCAGCCTCAGTGACTCTCTCCTCGCTATCCATAACAGGCTTCTTCTTGTTGAAGGAGAAGGTGATATTCGCAACCATCTCTTCTGCAGGAGTTTCTTCCACATTAGCCTCTTCGATTACAGGCTCTTCAACTGCAGGCTCGTCGAAAACCGGAGCCGGTTTAAATACAGGTCTTTCTTCAACCTCCTGCTCAGGTTCCGGTCTGATAGCCGGCTTCGGCTTTCTTTCCTTATTGATCTTCGGCATCGGGATCTCATAGGATTCTGGGATCTCGAAGTCATCACGGGAAGACGGAGCCGCGATCTGCTCGCGGAATGCCTTTTCTTCTCTCTCTGCCTTGTCCTCTTCAGGATCCTTGGCAGGAGTCTTATACTTATCCGGCACTTTCATGTAGAGGGAAGACGGATCGGCAACCGGCGCCATCTTGTCCAGATCTTCCAGTTCCATGTTGGAAGCATCCAGAGCAGGGTTCGCCGTGAACGGAGAAACCTCCTGTCCTCTTGCCATATGGGAAGCCATCGAAGGCGCATTGGATCTCTTCGCTTCCTTCTCGGCCATAAGATCTTCTTCAGTCTTCTCCCAAAGCGGCTTATTCGCAGCAGAAGCAGCAGAAACGCCCGGCTTCTTGGTTCTTGCTTTACGTGTTGCGGCCTGTGTCTGAGACGGCGGCGGAGTAACTGCTTTCGCCCAGGACGGAACGCTGGAAGCCGCAGCCATATCACCCTTCGGTGCTTCCTTCGCGGCAACAGCAAGACGGGCGATCATCTCACGCTCACGCTGCATCTCTTCTTCCTTGGTGAGCTTCTCATCCGGATTTCTGCGCTTGAAGCCATACTCCAGATTCAGGTCAGCGAACTTCTTCTTCTCCTTCGGCTCCTCTTTCTTCTCCTCATCCGCGGATGTCTCGAATACGGAATCCAGACTCTTTCTCTCCTTGGAAGTAACAGGATCCAGACGGCCGTTCGGAGTTACTCTCGACTCCTTCGGCTTCTCGAAGAACGAGTAGTCAAGGATCTCGATGCTCGGATCGTGGATATTGAACTCGAAGTGTGTATCCGTCAGAGCTGTGCAGCGGGACTTATCCCAGTACTGCTGGTAGGTGATACCCGCATTCTTCGATGTGCCCTTGCTCATCGGAATGTTTCCTTCAACCTCACCATTCTGGCCGTTCATGGCATAGTAGAATTCTCTGCCCATGTATTCGCCCTTCATGTACCAGATCGGGAAAAGCACCAGTTCACCGATACCCAGCGGATAGTCGGTCTTATCCTGGAAATAGGAGATGTCGTAAGAATCCGAGTGGGCATCCATGATCATCTGGCGTGTCCACTTCTTGATACGGTCCATGAACTCCTGCATGCAGGCGATCGGATCCTTCGTGATCGCGAGGACCGGAGTATCCATCAGGACCTTATCGGTCAGCAGCACCATCTTGCTCTGATCGTATGGCTGCAGATTGTTGATCGTATTACTTGCCAGGATACCGGAAGCATCGAATGGAATACCCTGCCAGGAGAGTACACCACCGGTCACATGCTCGGAAGGCTGGGTCGACGGATCCACCTTCGCAGGCTTCTTGTTCGGTCTGAAACGTGAGAACGAAGAGCGGATCTCGGAAAGCGACTCCGCGATACCCTCGGTACCGTTGATACCGAAGAGCGTCTTGCTCTCATTGGCCTTATTACGGATCATCGCCGTCAGCTTCGCATGGGCAACAACTTCGTAAGTAAACAGCCAGATCGGAACATATACCTTGTGGAGAAGTTCCTTATTCTCATCCGTCGCCAGTGTACGGCCGACTGCGGAATTGTTTCGGATATAGTCCAGGAACATCTCCTGGGCTTCCTGTCTCGTATGTGCGAACGGGATCGCACGGCGGGGCATCGCTCCAACGATACCGCCATTATCTTTGAGTGAAGTGGAAGAGCAGATCGGGCACACGAGATTCGTGCTTCCGGCTTTAGCTATGAAATCAGCACCACAATCTTCGCAGTGGTAACTGTGATATACATTCTCGTTCCAGGCGTCACCAACATAGTAACCGCCTTCGAGTTCTTTTACTTCGTTCTTTTCGTTGAGTTTAGTGTGGCAAAAGCAACATGTGTAACTTTTGGATTCATCGTATATGAGGTCTGCCAGACAATTGGGGCAGTGAAACGCAATTTCCATATATATATAACCCTCCTACTTCACTCTATAATATAAAATTTGTTTGTTAGATTGTCAATTATTCTTCAGTATGCTAAACTTTTAATATTCATATTTAACTGGGTAAGTAGGCTCTTTTCGCTCCCTTTCACGGATCGGCGGGAAGCACTGAAAACACAGGGATTGAGAGCAGGGAATCTATGAGGAACGTCGCATTTTCATCCGAATATGCGCAGAGATACGATCAGCAGAGTAAGATCCTTTTCCGCGACGAGAACCGCCGTTCTAAGGAAGAAGGGTGCTTTGCCAACGGTTATTTCCTCCTCTGTGAGACCTACGAGGGCGAGCTCGACGGAGAGTACAGACTGGCTGCCCGCTACTCCCTCTTTACACCGAATCACGATCTGGTCTTAAGCTACGACTGTCTCGATAACGATCACCCGTTAAGCGAGATGATCTCCCATAACAACGGCAGCGTGTACTATCTTTTCCGCCGTGACCGTTTCGGTTTTTCCGTATTTAACCTCAACACCCTGCGTGAGCACCGTTTCTACTCCGATGAGGCTTTTGCCAGCGGTTCGGACTTCATCTGGTGCGGCGCGGAGTACTATCCGGACAGAGATACCCTCTTTGTTGTCGGACATATGCCGAATGCTCCTTTCGAAGTCTATGAGTACGACTTCTCGGAGCCGATGACCTGCGTCGCTTTCGTACCTGAGGACGCGCTGATCCTGACACTCCCGACGACGGATTTCGCCGACGAGATGGAGGAATTCAGGGATGAGTACATCAACTGGGGCGAGGAAAACATCTACGGTTCCGCACTTCTGGCTTCCTTCGACGACATCGCCGAGTGGTTCGCTTTCGTTGACACACTGGGTTCCAGGAAGACGGCGCCTACGTACTACATGCCGTCTACTCCGTTCATCGCGTTCCGTATGTCTGACGGTATTCCGGTCGGCATGATCGAGGTCAAACACGAGCTTAATGACTACATGAGTAAGCACGGCGGTCACATCTCTTACTCCGTAAGACCTTCCGAGCGCCGCCGCGGCTATGGTAAGCGCATGCTCGCCATGGTCCTTCCCTACGCGAAGCTTCTCGGGCACACCAAGGTCCTCGTCGTCTGCCACACGGACAACGAGCCGTCACGCCGTACGATTCTGGCCGATGGCGGTATCTACGAGCAGACCTATTTCAGTGAGCTGGATAACATCTATAACGAGAACTACTGGATCCGCACCACGCCTCCGGGCACCGCGGAACCGAGCACCGCGAACATCGTTTCCTAAGCCGTCTTCGAAGTGAGGCGGCTTTTCTTTTTCCTTCCGGAAAAGCACTTATACGAACAGTTTGTCGCAGATGACTACAAACAGCGGAAGTGTCGCCATGCAGAGAAGCATGCTCTGCACGGTCGCTCTGGCCGCGAACTCAGGCGCGCAGTCATATTTCTCGGAGAGGATAACATTCATGGAACCGCACGGAAGCGCGCACATCAGTACCGTTACCGCCGCCGTCTCCGGTGTCATGGAGGTATTTGCGAATGCCAGGTACATGCCGAGAAGCACAAGACCCGGGAGCAGCACCAGTCTTACGAACGAGATCAGGTAAGATTTCGGATCGGAAACGATCTTTACAAACGGCATTGCCGCGAGATTCGATCCGATGATGATCATACTTAGCGGCACCGTCATCGCGGCGATCAGGTCGATCGGGCCGGATACGTAAGAATTAAAGCGGAACGGCGAAACGAAGATCAGGATCGCCGCTACAGATGCGATATTGACGGGGTTCAGCAGGAGGCTCTTAAGGCTTCCCGTCTTCCCCGAAAGAAGATGGATGCCGTAGGTATACATGAACAGGTTGTACGCGAGATTAAAAACGACTGCCATCAGAAGTCCCGCATTGCCGTAGAGTGCGGACATCAGCGGGAATCCTACAAATCCCGTGTTCGCGAAGACCGCCATGGTCACGAATACCCTCTTCTCTTTTTCTTCGAACGGAAGTTTTCTACTGAGAAGTCGCATCAGGACAAGCGACACAAAGTAGTAGATCAGGGCAGCGACCAGCGTGATCAGCATGCCCTCCGAGACTTCGGGGGTCTTTTCGTAGTTTGAGGAAGCAAGGATCGAAAAAGGCAGGATCGCGAGAAGCAGGATGTCGGACAGTCCTTTCTGCATACGAGCGTCAATGACCTTGGCCTTACGAAGGATAAAGCCCAGCGTCACTGCCACGACGATCTTTATGAATACCAGTAGAAGTGCGTCCAATTACTGTCCTTTCACACCGCAGATGTATTGCTTCAGAATTCTTTGGCGTAATCTTTCAAATCAAATTTGTTCTCGGAGTGGTCATGCCAGACTTCATATCCGGACGATTCATCGGAAGAATAAACGACAGGCATACTCCCGTCCGCTTCCACAAAGTTGATGCGCAAAGAATGCCAATCACCTGATGCGAGCAGAATTTGAATGATTTCATCGTTTTTCGCCAGACGAGGAAAGATCACCGACTTCATCAGTTCTTCTGCCTGATCACGTCCGATGGACTTCGCAAGAACAAGGTCCATACTCAGTTCTGTGGAAGTTTCCTTGGCACTTCCTTTATGACATCCATAACGGATCTCTTTTATCGCCGGATCCTGAAGGATCGCATCTTCCAGTTCATCCAAAGCTTCTCTATCGTCAGTGGTGATCTTCACTGATTCGAAAACACCGGGCCTTCCCACGTGAAAGAAACATCCGGACAGCGATAGTGTCAGGGAAAGAATCAGGATCAGACCGATTCCTGATGAGATGATTCTGTGAGACGTATTTCTCATGTATCGATTTCCTCCCATGCTGCGGCACGTGAAACGGCCTTCGCCCAATTCTTCAAAAGTTTCTCTCTTTTGTCATCCGGCATGGATGGCGTAAAGAGAGTATCACAGTGACGGAGTTCACGCAAGACCTCCATATCTTTCCAATACCCACAGAAAAGTCCGGCCAGATAAGCCACGCCTTGTGAAGTCGTCTCACGCTCTTTGGCGCGGTCGACGTCACACTTTAAGATATCTGCCTGAAACTGCATCAT
>DBYF01000064.1:22675-27006 GCA_002310155.1 Mageeibacillus sp. UBA1193
AGCGAAACGAGGTCATAGACCTGGTATGCGATTCCCTCGAGCGCGGCTCTGGCGATATGGGCTTTCGTCGTACCTCTCGTAAGTCCCAGGATCGATCCTCTGGCGTACATATCCCAGTACGGGGCGCCGAGTCCGGAGAATGCGGGAACGAGAACGACTCCCGCGCAGTCCGGTACCGTCTCCGCAAGGACGTCGCAGTCGGACGCGTGATCGATCAGTTTCAGTTCATCTCTGAGCCACTGGATCGTGGAACCACCGTTAAATACACTGCCCTCCAAGGCATATGCGGTCTCACCGTTCAGGGACCAGGCCGCAGATGTGACCAGACCCTTCTTCGAGATGATCGGGTCGGAGCCGACATTCATGAGCGTGAAGCAGCCGGTGCCGTAAGTGTTCTTGATGTCGCCCTTATCGAAACACGTCTGTCCGAAAAGCGCTGCCGGCTGATCACCCAGGATGGCGTAGATACCGACACCATAGATTGCCTCAAGTCCAGGGATCTCCGTGCTTACGAAGCCGAATTCCGAAGCGCCCGGAAGCGCCTGTGGGAGCATGCATTTCGGGATATGGAAGTACTGGCAGAGCTCGTCATCCCATGTCAGATCGTGGATATTGAAGAGCATCGTTCTCGAGGCATTGGAGTAGTCGGTCGCATGGGATCTTCCGCCTGTCAGACGGTAGAGGATCCAGGTGTCGACTGTTCCGAAGAGGATGTCGCCGAGTCCGGCACGAGCCTTCAAGCCCGGCACCTCGTCCAGGATCCACTGGATCTTCGTCGCCGAGAAATACGCGTCCGGCACGAGTCCGGTCTTATCTCTGACCTTTTCGATGAACTCCGGATCAGAGGCTTTCAGTTTCTCAACGAGGGCCGCCGTTCTTCTGCACTGCCAGACGATCGCGTTATAGACAGGTCTTCCCGTGTTCTTTTCCCACAGGATCGTGGTCTCACGCTGGTTCGTGATACCGATGCCGGCAATTTCTCCCGGCTGTATATTCGCCTTGGCCAGAGCCTGACGTATGCAGTCACATACCGTTCTCCAGAGGTCCTCCGGATCGTGTTCGACCCAGCCCGGCTTCGGATAGTGCTGGTCAAAGGTCTCCTGCGCCGAGGCAACACAAGTGCCGTCCTCACGGAAGATCATGGCGCGGGACGATGTCGTTCCCTGATCAATCGAAAGCATGTACTTACTCATAGGCTCCTCCTCGTTACGCAGCTTCTGCACAGCGGCCAATCAGTTGACTAATTCTGCTTTTGGCGGTTTTAGTCACCTGACTTTTTGAAAAACAGGTGACCAATCTTTTCCTTTGAGTTTTTAGTCACTCGTTTTTTGTCAGACGGGGTGACTAAATTGTTGGTTTGCCATATTAGTCACCATTTTCGCAACACTTCAAGTGACTGGTTTTCCATTTTTCGATTATAGTCACCTTTTCGTGATTCAATCTGGTGACTAATTTTTCAATTGTGATTATTAGTCACCTAGTCGGACTCTAAAAAGCCTTAGAATCTCTTGTAGACCCAGTTCAGCTTCGCCAGCCACTTGGTATCCATCTGATTGATGGAGTCGGCTCCGAATCGGATCCGCCACTGACCGGTCGGCATTCCCGGCGCGTTCATTCTCGTGTCGGAACCAAATCCCATGACGTCCTGAAGAGGTGCGATCGCAAGCTTCGCGGCCGAGGACCATACGGTCGTCAGCATCGCACGGCATGCAGGTGCGTGCACACCGCCGTCACCCCAATTGTCGCCGTGGAAGCGGCAGTAGTCGAGCGCGAACTTCCTGTCTTCTTCGGAAGCTTCCCAGAGCCAGCCGAGAAGCGTGTTGTTATCGTGGGTTCCGGTGTAGGCGATGCAGTTCTCCGGATAGTTGTGCGGCATATGCTTGCTGTCATCGTGCGGCACCATACCGAACTGAAGGACTCGCATCGTCGGAAGGCCGGTCTCGTCGAGGAACTTGATCAGCTCATCGTCGGTCTCGCCGAGGTCCTCGGCAAAGATCGCGGGCTCACGGCCGAACTCATCGAAGATCTTATTCCAGAGCTTCATGCCCGGACCCGGATACCACTTGCCGTTTCTGGCGTTCTCCGCGTCTGCCGGGCAGGCATAGAAGCGCGAGAATCCGCGGAAATGGTCGATTCGGATCACATCATAGAGCTTGAAGTTCTGATGGAGCCTACTGAGCCACCATGCGTAGTCTTCCTTCTCGTGCGCCGCCCAGTCGTAAACGGGATTGCCCCAGAGCTGGCCGTCTTCGCAGAAATAATCCGGCGGTACACCTGCGACACTCTTGAAGGAACCGTCCTTATTGGTCTGGAACAGGGATCTGTTCGCCCAGACGTCACAGGAATCGCCACTTACATAGATCGGGATATCGCCGATGACGGAAATGCCGATCTCATTGATCTTTTCCTTCAGCTTCGTCCACTGCGCGTAGAAGATGTACTGGATGAAAAGATAGAAATCACAGAGCTTTCTGTTGTCTTTTTCAAAAGCGGCAACTGCCTTCGCATCGTGCTTCTGGAGAGCCTTATCACTCCAGTCCCACCATGCCTTCTGGCCTTCAGTCTCTTTGATGGCCTGGAAAACGATCACGTCCTTGACCCATGGGTTCTCTTTCTCGAACTTCTGCATCTCCTTATGGAGCTTCTCGTCTACCTTCTCGTATGCTGTTTTCAGCATCTGCATGCGGTTCTCACGTACCCACGCGTAGTCGACACTGTAGCAGGATCCCGGATACTTGCACTTCTCGAGCTCGTCCTTCGTCAGGAGCTTTCTTTCGCAAAGGTCTTCCGGGTCGATCAGAAGCGGGCTTCCGGCAAACGCCGAGTCACTCTGATACGGGGAATCGCCCGATCCCGGATTGGTAAACGGGAGTACCTGCCAGTAGGCCATCCCGGCTTCTTTCAGTTTCTTGGCAAAGGCTTCCGCCTCCTTGCCGAATCCGCCGATTCCGTAAACTCCCGGAAGCGACGTTATGTGTAGTAAAACACCTGCACTTCTTCGCACTTTCAATTATCCTCCTTGTTGCGAACGTATATGAGTTTCACCTGCGGGTTCTTCTCGTTGACGCGGTATTCACACTCCAGGAAATCCAGCGACTGCATGAGCTTGCTCATCTTGGAAAAGCCATAGTTACGGGCGTCAAATGACGGGCTCTTCTTGTTGACCAGGTTTCCTACATCCCCCAGGAACGCCCAGCCATCTTCGTCAGCCAGATCTGAAACAGAACTTGCGATCAGCTCGCAGGTGGCTTCATCGATATCTTTCGGGGCCTTGCCCGAACCATTCTTCGGATCCTGATCGGAAAGATCCGCACTGTCGGCATTCTCCGGGACATCCGCCTGAGCAGGTGCTTTTGCCGAAGGATCGGAATTCTTCGACTTTTTCTCCTTCGGTGCCAGGATCTCGAGGAAAATAAATCTGTCGCATGCCGCGACAAAAGGTGTCGGCGTCTTCTTCTCACCGATACCGTAGACGATCTTGCCTGCCTCTCTAAGTCTTGTGGCCAGCCTCGTAAAATCACTGTCCGAGCTGACAAGGCAGAATCCGTCGACACTCTCGGTGTAGAGGATATCCATCGCGTCGATGATCAGGGTCGAATCGGTCGCGTTCTTGCCGGATGTATAGCCGAACTGCTGGACCGGGGAGATCGCGTGGTCGAGAAGGACCTGCTTCCACGGGCCGAGCTGCGGCTTCGTCCAGTCGCCGTAGATACGCTTGATGGTCGGGTTGCCGTAGCGCGCGATCTCAAGCATCATGGGTTTAATATACGAGGCGGAGATATTATCCGCGTCGATCAATACTGCCAGTCTCACGTCTTTTACAGGCATACACACCTCTTTTCCTTGCCCTTATATAGCAAGGCTGATATAATATTGTGGCTTTCTTCGGAAGAAGCTCTCTATACGAAGCTTCGTATCCGAAACACCATTACTATTATATCGTATTTTGCAACCGTAACCAAACCAGGAAGGTAGAAGAATATGGACCAGAACGTTCAGAACGAGATCAACAGAAGAAGGACTTTCGCGATCATTTCGCACCCTGACGCAGGTAAAACGACCATGACTGAGAAGCTCCTGCTCTACGGAGGTGCCATTCACATGGCCGGTTCCGTTAAGGCCCGAAAAGCTGCTCATCACGCGACATCCGACTGGATGGAGATCGAGAAACAGCGTGGTATCTCCGTTACCTCTTCCGTCATGCAGTTCAACTATGACGGATACTGCATCAACATTCTGGATACCCCCGGTCACCAGGACTTCTCCGAGGATACCTACCGTACACTCTGTGCCGCGGACGCCGCGGTCATGCTCCTTGACGGTGCGAAGGG
>DBYF01000136.1:0-2221 GCA_002310155.1 Mageeibacillus sp. UBA1193
TGTTGTTTACATAAGCTTCGAAGTTCTTGTCCGCGTGCTTGATCTGCATGTAGGAAGCGTACTTCTTTGTAAAGGAGATCACCTTATCGAGGCTTGCCGGCAGAGCGCTCGCGTCTGTGAAGCGGGCGATCAGTGCCTCGAGCTCTTCCTTCATGGTGATGTCTTCTTTGTAATCCGGATTTACACAGTCGGAAGACAGGCAGGTGAAGTTATCGACCTGAACCTTCGCGCCGGATGCGATCGTAAACGGAGCGGATACCGCGAAGAAGCCCGGGCCCTTACGGGAGTGTGCGTTGGAAAGAATCGCAGCGAACTGCGGCTTCTCCAGTGTGCCTGCACCTACGAAATCAGCGTAGCGTGCGCAGAACTGATCCGGGAAGATCGTCTTGCCGTCAGCATGGACGATCAATGTGTTATAGCGGATATTGCCCTTCGTCCACTTCGGATTCGGGTTAAAGGAGATCGCACGGATCTCGTCGTTATCGCCATAGAATACTTCGGACTGTGCAACGACAGTACTGAAGATAACGTCCTCACGAAGTGCGTGTACTTCCTGGGTACCGAACATACCTGTGTAAACGATACGGAGGTCTCTACTTGCACCGCTGTTCTCGATCTCGATGAGCTGAGCTTCAGTCGCTACCGGAAGACCATTTTCCTGCGGCAGGATGAAGATCGTACGGCGAACCTTCAGTCCATCCTTGAGTGTATACTCGATCACCGTTCTGTTCTGTGCGTGACGGCAGATCGCCTTCTCTACGGAATCCTGCTTTGCGGAACCGGAATAGAAGATCACATTGCCGTTCTCCACGAGGTAGAACTGACGGTTTGCCGGGAAGCCGTTCTGCTCCGGCAGGTAGTCCCAGCGTGTCGCAAGAACCTGCGTGTCCGCATGGGAACGGAAGCATCCGCCACCGATACGGTCGATCGCACTCTTCGGTGTACTCTGCAGCGGATGGTCAAATCCGATGCGGTTACCGATCAGAAGGTTGGTATAGTAGTGCGGGCCCGGTGCCGGAGATGCAAGATCACAGATCAGTTCACCGCACTCGTCGAGCTTTCCGCCCCACTCTGTTGCATATTCAATTACCGGAGCTGCCTCAGAGAGAAGCTTCTTTCCCTCTTCTGTTCCGGAGATATCTTCCACGTTTCCGCCGTTCTCGGCAAAAGCACTGTAGCTTCCCTGTGCTTTCTTGATAAGAACGGATTTCTTATCTGCTGCAAAAGCACTGATGCTTCCGCATACTGTATCATCTGCCAGAAGTGCGGCACATACCGGTGCCGGGAACGGAAGACCTGCGACTCCGAAGATAACTCCTCCGTTTAATGTGGAAATATACTGAGCACTGACCGGTTCCTGTCCGACAGTTTCCCCAAACTTCTTCTGGAGCACCTGATCTGCAGGTGCGATCACTGATCTCGCTCTTTCGCTTTTCATCATCATGGAACCTCCTAAAATAAAGACCGGATGATCTTATTCAGATTCGTCCGATCCCCTTTCGTCGCCCGATTGTGTAATAGACATTTCATCGGTACCAGCCCGGTACCTCCCTGTCCAGATTCACGGAAGCTCCCACCCCAAACGGTCTTTCGCGAATATGTCCACAATCGGGGCTAACGATTTCTCCGATGCCAGACATATATTCCGGAAGCCGCACAATAAGTAAATCATCCCGTTTTCTGTCTCCTCAAACAGAAGGTCAGATTTACCTTTCCCGTAGACCTACGGGAAACCGCGGCACCATACATATATGGCTGAGCGGACGGATTCACCGCACCTGTTCCTGTATAGCCAGTCATCGCAGGTACGATGAGGGATGCCGGGTGACCCGGCTATGTCCTACGCTTCCCCATGGTGGCGGAGTTTCCCGTCCCCGCCACCACGGATGAAATACGTCTGACGCTGAAGAAATGTAAGTAACTATCAGCCCATTACGACTTCGACGTTATGAACGCCGCCGTCGAATACCGGGAGAATGTTGCCATCAATCGCGTTACCGTCAACTGTTACGCTCTTGATACCCTTGCAGACATGATCCGGGTTCTTGATCGTTACCTTATACTCTGCACCACGATACTTTCTTGTGATCGTGAAGCCATCCCATGCAGACGGGATCGACGGATCGATCTTCAGGCCGTCGAAGTCAGGCTGTACACCAAGGATGTACTGCGAGATCGCGACCATGTTCCAGGCAGCTGTACCTGTGAGCCAGGAGTTCTT
>DBYF01000136.1:2267-2458 GCA_002310155.1 Mageeibacillus sp. UBA1193
CCGCCGATCATCTGACCGTAAACATACGGCTCGGTCTTGTGGATGTCGGAAGTCTCTTCTGTGAATGCAGGAGCGATCTCCGAATAGTACTTGAATGCCTGATCGCCTTCGCCTGCGTAAGCAGCAGCGCAGATGATCCAAGCGTTGTTGTGTGTGAAGATACCGGCGTTCTCCTTGTATCCGCCCGGATA
>DBYF01000136.1:2469-2807 GCA_002310155.1 Mageeibacillus sp. UBA1193
CCGTACTGGATGTAGTACTTTGTGAATGCAGGATTGTTGAGTACCAGACCGAACTCTGTGTTGAGTCTCTCGTCGATCGCAGCAAGAGTCTTCTTGTCAGCGCCCTGCTCCTTGCCTACATCAGACATGATCGCGAAGCCCTGCGGCTCGATGAAGATCTGTCCTTCTTCGCATTCCTTGGAACCCATCTTCTCACCATTAGCGTCATAAGCACGGAGGAACCAGTCGCCATCCCATGCGGACTCCATGATGTTCTTCTTCATCTTGTCGATCTCAGCCTGAGCTGCAGCAGCCTCATCGTCCTTACCGAGGTGCTTGAGGATCGCTACATAGTTCGG
>DBYF01000060.1:0-1673 GCA_002310155.1 Mageeibacillus sp. UBA1193
TCTGCATCCATGGTAAATACGATCGGCTTATTCTTGGTGAAGAATCCGTTATCGACTACACCAACAATGCCGTTGATCTTATCTTCCATCTCAGCAGGATCGACAGGGGTCTTCCACACGATGTCCAGAAGCTGGTTGCCGTTATCGGTGATGACCGGGCCGCACTTTCTTACGCCTTCACGAAGGACACAATCCGCGCCAAGCTTATTGAGAGCAGCTACGACCGGAACTCTTGCTTCTCCGATGATCTCTACCGGAAGGCGGAAACCCGTTCCGAGAGTATCTACGACCTTCGTAGCATCCGCAACGATAACGAACTGTGTCGAATTATACGCAACGATCTTTTCTCTTAGAAGCGCAGCGCCTCCGCCCTTTATAACATTGTTAAAAGGATCTACTTCGTCCGCGCCATCGATCGCCAGATCGAGATGTCCGCCGATCGCTTTATCGTTCATGGAGTATACAGGAATATCCAGTTCTTCGCAGAGGTTCTGTGTGCCGAAACTTGTGACTACGGCTTTGATGTCTTTGATCGTGCCATCCGCGATCCTCTTGGCCAGATGTCTTACTGCCGGGTAAGCTGTCGAACCCGTACCGAGGCCGATCTTCATGCCCGAAAAGATCTTTCCCTGCCGGATCAAAGTGTCGATCGCTGTAGAAGCAACCAGTTCTTTCTGCTCATTCTGTGTCATATTCATACCTCTTCTTTCTTATCTGCCAGTTCTCTTATGTCGAGATTCGCGTCCCACATGCATTCATTCCGCATCTCATCCGTCAGTTCGTCCCGTTTGATCAGGTGATCGAGCATATACTCCCTGCAACAGGAACACAGTGTACTATTGTACATCCACATAAGCAAGCTGGAAGGTAAAGTTTTATACGAATCAGAATAGCGGGCGATACTCGGCCTCCAGCCTCTTCTCAAATCTTCTCTTAAGGCTTTCAACTATTAGAATCACCTGATCCACGGTTTCGCGGGCTTTATTGATATTCATCTGCGTCAGGATGTCCGGAATAGGACCATCCGCATAAGTATCCTCAGTAGCATACTTCTTTAATCCGAGCTCGGGAATATCCACGTCGATCGCCGATCGCATCTGGCGAAGCGCTCTTGCCGCTCGTCCCACGCATTCCTCGGCAGTCGACATTTGAGCACGCTTTTTATATGTAGTTTCATTGTGATAGAAAACCGAGCGGTCAATGCCCAGGATATCCAATATGCCCATCGCGTGACTTTTTGTTAAAGCCTGTTTCGCCTCATATAAGTACTGCAATGCCTCATCCACTTTCCCGATGGACTGCTCTAATGCTTCTCTCTCAATATCGTCCATGTATACCCCTCCAATAGCCAATACACCCTATAGATTAGTATATCACTCACCAGAGGCTTTCACATCAGAAAGTAACGTATCAGCTGTGGCAGCTTCCATGACCGCACTCATGTCCGCCATGACCGCAGTCGTGACCGCCGTGTTCATGGTCGTGGTGATCGCATCTCGCGTCCGGATCATACTCGAGCTTTCCTTCGGCAAGTGCTTTTGCAGCGGCATCGGCATCACCCTGCACACCGCCGTAGAGTTTGATTCCCGCTTCCGCGAGCGCCATCTGCGCGCCCATACCGATTCCGCCACAGATCAGGGCATCTACATCGGCCATCTTCAGGAAGCCCGCCA
>DBYF01000060.1:1721-3813 GCA_002310155.1 Mageeibacillus sp. UBA1193
ACATCGTAGAGCTTGAACTGCTCGGTATGACCGAAGTGCTGAAAGATATTTCCGTTTTCAAAAGTTACTGCGATTCTCATTGTATTACTTCCTTTCATCGTTACATTTACCGGCTCCGCACCGCTCAGCTGGTACGCGCCGCCGCTGATCTGCAGGCGCATCCCATCCACGAGAGCCTGTGCGATCTTGCGTCTCGCGCTGTCATAGATCGCGGTGATCGTCGTCCTGGCCACGCCCATACTGAGCGCGCATTCTTCCTGCGTTTTCCCTTCCTTATCAATCAGACGGATCGTCTCGTATTCATCCAGAGACATCACGACTGTCTCGGCGGAAGGCTCTTCCGGACCGAATGTCCAGTAATCGGGAAAAGCACCTATGCATCGGCACCTTGGTTTTCTCGGCATCAGACCACCTCATTCCTGACATATGTCATTTATGGTTTAACGCCATTCCTGACATATGTCAATATTCTTTTTTCGAAAAGGCTTTAACGAATCTTAAACTTTGCTTGACGATGACTTTACTTGTAAAGCGTAAGATGGGATCATAAAGTGAAGCGAGAGGGCTTCGGAAGTAAGAGGGTTACAACAATGGAACAGCAGCTTAGAAATCTTTTTATCGACAAACCGTTCAGCGCAGAGGGACTCAACATACAGGGATTCTCGATCATTGACATTGGCAAGGGCAAAGTTAAGAAAGGAAAGATCTTTTCGAACACCGATTTCGTCGTCGATTCAGATCGTCTTCTGAAAGTCCTCGAGAACAAGGGCAAGGTTTACGGTTATACCAAGAAAGGCCAGCTCAAGGCACTCTATGTGGTAACAAGAGATGGACACAGCCTCACCTGTGATGAGGTTTACTTCTCTTCTGATCTTAACGGTGAGCCGGTCAAGAATCTGATGGATCAGCAGGTCGTTTTCCTGATGGCACAGAACGCTTCCTACTACAAAGATGGCAAGGCAGTTTTCCAGGGGAATGTAGTTCCGAAGCTTACTACGAAAACCGGTCCGTACAACTGGTACATGGCAATTAGTTTCGCACTTCTGTATTCGTTCGTCTTCTGCACGACTCTTCACTCATATCTTGGTATCTTTAGCGGCATAATGATGGGTCTCGCCATGGGTTCCTGCTTCCGTTCGCACAAGTACGAATACGAGAAGCCTGCGGATGAGGAGTAATTCACCGGACCTGTTGGGCAAGGTTTCCCAATATCAGTTATCCATCCGTTTTTCGAACCGGAACATGCCTTCCGGGAACTGGTCATCCGGCTCGCCCTTCTCGGCATCCGGGTCATTCGGATCCGGGTGATGGGTGTTAAAGAACTCCACGATATGGAATCCGCAGCGGTTCACATAGAAGTGTATGTTTCTCTTCTCGAAGTAAGGTGTAACTGTCTCCCACAAAGTAACTTCAGGGTGAAGTTTTTCGACCGCACACCAGGCTTTGTATCCGATGCCTTTACTGTGCACCTTTGGAGATACGAACAGAAGGTCCAGGTCTCCCCTGTCTCCATTAACATGGATCACGACACCACCTGCAGGCTTTCCGTCACACGTGATGCGGTACGCCTCACCGCCATCGATCGACTGCTCGATCGTCTCACGTGAGATGATCTGACCATCTTCTTCGAAGTGGTCATCACGTCTACCGAATTCTTCCAGCGCGCCGTAATTGAACGCCTCCTGGTTATCCGTGATGAACTGCTCCCTGTCCTCTTTCGTTAATGGAACGAGATGCACTTCATTATCACGTCTTGCAAGCATAAGGATCTCCTCATAGGACTCGGCACGGATGACACGGAAATTCTTCTCTACTTCCCTCGTCCAGAGGTCGATCTCACCTTCGATATCCGATACCTTCGGAAGGATGAATCCCCAGATCTTGCAGCCGGTCTTCTTCAGTTCCGGGAGGAACCACTCAAAGCCCCACTCGACGTCTTCTTTGACGTCTTCAAAACCGTTTCTGGCATCGACGATAAAGATGCTGTTCTTATGAGTCCTTAGCATCTCAAGCGATGCCATTACAGGCTTTCTGTAGTCATCGAAATGCGCTTCTTTCTTCCAGACATGGAAGACCACATTATCCTTCTCAA
>DBYF01000141.1:0-3480 GCA_002310155.1 Mageeibacillus sp. UBA1193
TCCATCGTCATGCCATGATGCAGTTTTTCGTCTGTACGGAAGGGAAGCTGAACATTAAAGTCGGAAAAGAACGACCCGACGCCCAATGTATCTTAGTGAATAAGAACGTGAAGCATGCATTCAAAGCAGATGACCGGATCTGTTTCACAACGCTGATCGAGCCGGTATCCGACCTTGGTCTGGCTCTGGATGTTCTTCTGGATAATAAAGACTACTACATTGTTGATGGATCAATGGCGGAAGCGTTGGTCCATCAAGCGCTTCTTCTGAAAGACCACCCCTGCAAAGAACTGTATTCAGATCTGAAGGATACGATCAACGGGTGTTTCGGACTCCTGCCTTCCCATAAGCAGCTGGACGAACGCATCGTATCTTTCCTGAAAACACTGGATCACTGCAGCTGTGACGATCACTCTATCGAAGAATATGCCGGAAAGCTCTGCATATCCGCAAGCAGACTGTCGCATCTTTTCTCCGAACAGGTAGGCATTCCGATCAAGAAGTATCTGACACTGCATCAGCTCGAGAAGGCTTTTGAAGAGATCCTTCAGGGAGAGAGTATCACGAAAGCAGCCATGGACGCGGGCTTTGATTCGCCGTCGCATTTTGCGGGTGTAGTGAAGAGCCTCATGGGACTTCCGGCAAGACGCGGCGTCAAGGATAGCGTATTTTTGAAAGTTTACTGATCTCATTCCGGGTAGAATCAAGCCATAAAAGAAAAGGACGGCATGATTCTATGGAAAACAGATATCTCAGAAAAACACGGATGCTTAACTACGATAACGAAAGCATCAGGAACCTCGTAAAAGAACGCAGATGGGAAGCACTGGATGAATATCAGAAGATAGGTGCAATCTACGGTTTTGTCCGAAACGAGATCCTGTTCGGATATAACAGATCTGATCTTCTACCGGCAGAACAAGTGCTTTCCGACGGGTATGGCCAATGCAATACAAAAGCAACGCTGCTCATGACTCTGCTAAGAGCTGTCGGGATCCCATGCAGGCTTCACGGGTCCGAAGTAGAAAAGCATTTCCAGAAGGGAGTCACTTCCGGAATCGTTGCGGCACTGGCCCCGGATACGATCGTTCATACATGGGCAGAAGTCTTCTATCAGGAACAGTGGATCGCGCTGGAAGGCGTGATCACGGATGAACCGTATGTGTGCGCCGTAAAGAAACTCTATCAGGAGAATAAGGGGCCCTTCGCGCATTGTGCGATCTCGGTTCCGGATCTGAACAGTCTCTCGCTGGAATGGGCGGGCAAGGATCTTTTCGTGCAGAACGAATCTGTCGTGAAAGATTACGGCGTGTTTGATGACCCTGATACGTTCTTTGAGAAGCATCCGCAGACATGGAGCAAGGTAAAGGATTTCGCCTATGTTCATTACGGAAGGAAAAAGATGAACCGGACTGTCAGGAAAATACGTGGTGTCTGAGATGAAGTAAGCGGTCGGAGGTTAATCCTGACCGCTTTTTTCTTATATAAGCCGGTCGGCGGATTAACCTCTTATATTTCTGAAAAACGAAGATTTTGCCAGATTTGCCTTCGTGATAATATTTTCCCATGAGAACAACATTCTGATATTTTTTGAAGAGGGGTTATTTACGGAGGCTATCTATGTTACTAAAGTATTTGATTCAGGAATACCTTATCGATCGTATGGGAGAGGATGAGTACTGGAAGTGTCGCTGGACATGGTTCGGTGTTACTGCAGGGGTTGTGATCCTCCTTTTGATTCTGGTAAGTATTTAAGTTGTTTTCCTAGCGCCCCGCGTCAGATGACGTGGGGTGTTTTTTTGTCGAAAAGCTATTATAATATAATTGACAGTTCCTCTAATAAATGAAGTATTTTTCAGTAAAGGAGGGTGGAATAGATGAAAACATACATCAAAGTCTGGGTCATCATCGCACTGATCGCAGATATAGCTGTCGCCGGCTTTTTGATGGCTAAGAGCGATAGTATTATCAGGTGCAACAGATCTTACAAAAAAATCTATCCCTGTCATCCAATTACAGAAGTTACGAACGAGATTCCCGATGTTCTCGGCAGTTACCGCCGCGTTTCGACAAAAACGATAAGCAGGGTGGAAGATGATGAACCCGCGCTCGTGGTTGATGAAAGAATAGACAGTGATATACCTGTCATCATCGAGATCCTTTTCGTTGTTGATCTTTTGATCGCCGTAATTGCGACTTTTCTTTATTATGTCATTTCAAATATGGCGAATAGAAAGCCGGTGCGGGGCACAATTTTCTCACTTGCTATTATTGCTCTTGTAATCGGTTCCGGGTATGCCTTTAAGTCTTTGTTCTATATTCTCGGTAAACCGGCGAAGATCACGGAGATCCACTATAACGCGCCGATCATCTATCTCTACGATGAGCAGGAGCGCGAGGCGGCCGTTAAGCTCGATCTTAATGGTGAACTGACCTGTACCTATCCGAAGTATAACGAGGAGAACGGATGGATCGTGAAGACATCTGCTGATGGCGTTCTGACCGACAGAGCCGGCCGTCAGTATGAGTATCTCTACTGGGAAGCAGATATGGATATGGTTCCGGACTTCTCGAAGGGCTTCTGCGTGAGAGGTGAAGATTCCTCAGATTTTCTGGAAAAAGCACTTGCCGAGATGGGACTTTCGGACACGGAAGCAAATACATTCATTATGTACTGGCTCCCGCAGCTGGAGGAAAATCCGTATAACGTGATCGCTTTCCAGACTGAGAATTATGAGGCAGCAGCGAAGCTGGATGTTGATCCGCTTCCGGATACAGTCGTCCGCGTGAATATGCTTTTCTATGGATCAGATGAATATGTGGAAATTGAAGAACAGGATCTCTCGAAGATGAATCCGTCACTTCAAGAAAGAGAAGGACTCGTTCTCGTCGAGTGGGGCGGTGGCAAGCTCGGGTGAATCTGATCTGCTGATAGCCAAAGTGCTTTACGTAAAGGGGTGTGGAATAGATGAGAAAATACATAAAATTCTGGGTCATCGGCTTTGTCGTTATCACAATAATCATGGATATGGTTCTCTTTGATTACCTCTCGGCTAACTGCGAATCGATTTTCCTGTGCAACAGATCATACAGAAAGTATTATCCCTGTACAAACAATTATGTAGAGGTGGTAATTGACGACATCACTAACTATACCCCTTCCAAAACTTCCACAATGACCGTAACCAGAGATGATGAAGACAGGGAACCCACGCTTGTGCCAGCTAAGAAAATCGGCAATGATTTAACTACCACAGGTGAAGTTATCGTCAAAGTGGATCTCGTGTTCGCCGGATTTGTGGTCGTTCTTTTCTTCCTGGCATCAAGTATGGTGGATAGGAAGCCGATGATGAGCGCGGTTTTCTCCGTCGCTATGGTCGCTTTCTTATTCGGTTCCGGCGCAGCCTTAAAATCTATGTACAATCATCTCAAAGAACCGGGTTTGATCGAAGAAGTCCACTATAATGCCCCGATCATCTA
>DBYF01000141.1:3520-14755 GCA_002310155.1 Mageeibacillus sp. UBA1193
CTGACCTGCACCTATCCGAAGTATGACGAGAAGAACGGCTGGACCGTGAAGACATCCGCTGACGGTGTTCTGACCGACAAAACCGGCCGTCAGTATGAGTATCTCTACTGGGAAGCAGATGTAGATATGGTGCCGGATTTTTCGAAGGGATTCTGTGTGAAGGGTGAAGGTTCCGCCGCTTTCCTGGAAAAAGCACTCTCCGACCTGGGCCTTTCAGACACGGAAGCAAATGCATTCATTATGTACTGGCTCCCGCAGCTGGAGGAGAATCCGTATAACGTGATCGCATTCCAGACTGAGAATTATGAGATGGCGGCGAAGCTGGATGTTGATCCGCTTCCGGATACAGTCGTCCGCGTGAATATGCTTTTCTACGGATCTGCTGAATATGTGGAAATTGAAGAACAGGATCTCTCGAAGATGAATCCGTCACTTCAGGAAAGAGAAGGACTCGTTCTCGTTGAGTGGGGCGGCGGTAAGCTCGGGTGAATCCGGACGGCAAGAGCTGCTTGTAAATAATTCTCTGATAAAGCTCGTTTTTGCAACTATAAGAGATCTATCCTCGTCTAATAGTTGAAGTGCTTTTCAGGTAAGGGAGGGTGGAACTTATGAAAACGTACACACGAGTTTGGATCATGATCGCTCTGATCGTTGATGTGGTGATCTTCGGATCACTGACACTTGCAGGATCAGATATTATCCAATGCAATAGAGAGTACCACTGGGTCTATCCATGTGATACTAATCCGGTTGTAGTTGCCTCAATAGAAGAGATCATGGACCCTAATTCAGATTACAATCTCAATTACAATTCCCGCTCCCGCTCTACATACAAGTACGAGGCACCTAAGCACGAACCATCGCTCGTGGCAGGTCCGAAGTATAAAAGTGATTTAGCGGTTGTCATCGAGGTCATTTTCATCGTTGATCTCGCGCTTGCCGGAATTGCTGTCCTCCTTTATCACGCCGTGGATAATTATGAGAACCGCCAAACATCACGGAGTATGGCTTTCTCGGTCGCTCTGGTCGCCTGTGTTATCGGTTTCGGATTCGGACTGAAATTCTTGTTCAATCATATTACCCATCGCACGATCGGTGAAGATATCCATTACAACGCCCCGATCATCTACCTCTACGATGAGCAGGAGCGCGAGGCAAACGTCAAGCTTGACCTCAAGGGTGAGCTGACCTGCACCTATCCGAAGTATGACGGGAAGAACGGCTGGACCGTGAAGACATCCGCTGACGGTGTTCTGACAGACAAAAACGGCCGTAAGTATGAGTATCTCTACTGGGAAGCAGATGTAGATATGGTGCCGGATTTCTCGAAGGGCTTCTGCGTTCGTGGTGAAGATTCTGCCGCTTTCCTGGAAAAAGCACTCTCCGACCTGGGCCTTTCAGACACGGAAGCAAATGCTTTCATTATGTACTGGCTCCCGGATCTCGAGGAGAATCCTTATAACGTGATCGCGTTCCAGACTGATACATATGAGGATGTCGCAAAGCTGGATGTTGATCCGCTTCCGGATACAGTCGTCCGCGTGAATATGCTTTTCTACGGATCCGATGAGTATGTGAAAATGGAAGAACAGGAGCTCGAAGCTATGAACCCGTCACTCGAAGAAAGAGAAGGTTTCATTCTCGTTGAGTGGGGCGGCGGTAAGCTCGGGTGATTTATCAAAAACTGTCTCAGAAGAGATTCGCATCCCTTCTGAGACAGCCCGAATAAGTCATATATCAGACGACTTCAGTCCATTTTGAAAAAATTTGTCGTTTATTAGTGACTACACATTATTGGTTTGGCTCAATCGGCAGACCATTACTATTCGTGATTACATCTTCAGATTCGAAAAGAATTACTTCCACTTTCAGTTCTTCGTATTTGTTTTGCTCCTTCATATTTCTTCCTCCTAGTTCTGATGGTATTCCTTGTAATTCACTGCGGCCTGATTGTATATATAGAACGCCTGCATAAGATTCTTGAGTTCAGCTGTTCTCGTTTCGGTAAGATCCCCTCTCAAAACATTGTAACAGTAGTTCAGCGGACTATATTCTACGTAGTATTCCTGATCATCACCATCCACTGTGATGTTTACGCGAATCTTGTCCCCCAGCTTATGCGCCGCGATACCGGATACAGAAACCGTTGTATATCCACCAGATGTCTTTCCGCTGTAGTTTGAAATCTTGTTCGTCGCTTCAGAGTAAGTGACTGTTTTTCCGGTGTTGTTGATGAAATAGAATGTAAGTTTCGTCTCTGATTCGATTGCCAGACTGGCGCCGTAGAAAGTCAGCCCCGTCGGAAGTTTCGCATCTCTGGAAGAGTCGTATTGCGGAATTGACTGGTAACTTACCGAAGACAGATTGCGATCAGTACGATCCAGGATTTCGTTCGCAAGGCGATAAGGGCTGTGATTGAAATAAGTCTGTGCACGAGAGCCGTAGTTCAGAAGTGCTTTTACCATAGGAATTGCGTCATAGAACTCCTGATTAGCGATGTTGCCATACGAATCATAGGCGTTGGTTATTACGGCACCCGCATACTCCATAACGGAAACACCATATTTTTCACTCTGAATGCCGTTTGCCTCATCAATGATCTGGGCATAGATCGTATCGCGCATCTCTTTCGCTGCGACCGGAAGACGGAATACGTAGTATGTCTGATTATTCATGGTCTTGACTGTAGCGTCCGTGATCTTGTAATCGACAATTGGGCGATTCGGGAATGTGCAACGCAGAACAGCTGTGCTGCTGGTTGTTACATAGTCGGCAATTGTCAGATAGAGATTAACAGCGATGGAACCATCAAGACTCAGAGAATACCCTCCGAGTTTACCGGCTGGAGCTACTTCGATAAACAGATCCACATCCAGATCCTGCTCGTCCTGATTCGTATACAGACCCAATCTATAGAGAACACCCGCTTCCAATGTAACCGTCATTGTCATTTCCCCTGTATCGTAAGAAGAGTATCCACGACCGATCTCGGTGCTGAGATCGTTATCCTTGTACAACAATCCTGAAACGGAGAATCCGTCATGGTTCTCTGTGCGCAACGTGTATGTTCCGCTCTTCGTTGGAACAAAAGAGTAGTAGGTAAAGCGTGTGTTCGAACCTGAATTCCTTTCCACAAAGATATCTTCATTCTCGCCCATATTGAGGATGCGTTCAGATGAAACCGTGACTATAAAACTGTCGGAAGAGTGACTGCTCTTTGCAGAAGTTTTAAGCACGTAAGTCTTGCCGGCCTCGAGGATAGCGCTGCATTTTCCATTTGTGCTATTTGTGGTTAGACCTTCTATTCTCTCGTCCGTCACTTTGCACACGCTGGAAATCGATCCGTCCTCACACGAAAAATAGTATACTCCCGACTTTGATGGCGTAAAGCTGGCGTATACGATATTCCCGTACTTTTCCACCTTATTCTCACTAACTTCCAGCGCAGGTGCGGCTGTAATATAGAGATCTTTTGGTCCTGAAATATACGGATCCACAGACAGTCTGTATTGCTGTCCTGCCTTCAGTGCAAACGCGTAAGAATAATAATCCTCTTCGTAATCAGTATCCATCATATAGTATGAAAGACATTCAGAACCTGAATACAGATTGAGCGAAGTGGAGGTAAAATTGTAGAAAACATAGATTCCCGTTGTTTCCGGAGTAAAGGTATAGGTTTTATCGGATCCGGTGAATAGATCTTTATTCTTTCCCAAGGAAAGAGTCGGAAGAGCTTCCTTTGTTACCGATACAGTTACCCTTTCTGCTGGGTTATCAAAGTATTCCTCGTTCAGATCGAAGATGTATGGTACTCCGGCCTCCAGATAATACGTGTATTGTTTGGAAGAGTAGTCGTAAGCGACCTGAGAAGCAGAGTAGCCGGTTGATGCATAATACACTCCAGCATAATTGTAATCCTTTCCTTCGGGCATTGTGATCGAGAAGGTGTATGTCCCTGTTTCTGACGGTACAAACCGGGCATACATATGATTGTTGACCTGTTTACTCAGCGTAGTGCTACTTCCTGCCATCAACGTTTCATCGATCAGTTTGATTACATACGTGATGTGGTCTTCAGAACCCGAATTCACATAGCCTATTGCATAGAGCTGATCTTTCTCAAGGTTGCAGACATTGATGTTTCCCTTGCGGAAATTGCTGTCCAGATACGATCCGATTCTTACATTTCCCCTAGTACTATTCGCGATCAGGTAACTGCCGGAAACTTCTGGTGTAAATGCGCGATATGCAATTTCACTCCGACCTACTGCCACTTCGTATTCGCCACTCTGACTGTACTCGGCTTTCACTATGGAGACCGGAAAAGTGATTTTTCCGTCATCCCACGTCTGCAATTTCACATAATACGTTTCCGCAGCTTTCATACACACGCCTATACGGAAGTTCGAGTCTCCTCCGTATTCGTATTCGCTTATGTTGTTGCCATAGCGATCAAGAATCATTACTTCGGTACTGTACTCACTTTCTGATGAGAAGACATATACACCATCTGTCATAGGTGTAAAAGAATAGAGCGGAACATCAGAATCCGAACCTAGGGTTACGCTATTTGACACATTTTCGGTCAAAGCAGGAATGTCCCGGGAAATATCAACATTCGCTACACAGTAAAATGCATCGGATTCATCATAGCAGGTAAACTTAACAGTATAGGTCTTATTTGCTTCGAAATAAGCGAAATACCTATTCTGCGTGCTTGTACTGATATTCGTATATACCTCTTTATCGCCTTCATATATGGATCCATATATGGTTGGCTCATTTTCTACCAGGTTATCAGCGGAAACACTGATAACATATGCCCCGCCTACACTCGGAGTAAACGAAACTCTGTTTCCGCTATTGCTTCGCGTCAGGAATCTGTTTTGACCTTCTTTTGCATGCTCCGGTGTTTTCATTACAAGGAACGTACACGGTTTTCTAAACCCAAACATAGACGCAGAAACATTAAATGTATACGTTTTCCCCGCTTCAAGCTGCAATGTCACCATCGCGCTCCATGATGCAATATCCGAATTAACAAACGGGAGAGCCGTCCCGTGTTCATCTGTTACTGTAATACTCGGGTCAGAAGTATTATTTGCCATGAAAGAATACTTGCCCGTCGTTTCAGGTGTAAACGTCACAGACAGCGTACTATGGTATGGAACGTTATCCTTGATGTAATACTCGCCTTCTGTAAGTGCATCGATGTTGCTTTTCGACGTATCGCCCGCAACAGGATCATCAGCATCTCCTTCGTTACCATCAGCTATGACCCAGACCGACAAAGAACTGATTAACATAACAACGCTCAGAAGCGCCGCAAGATATCGCTTGCTCTTCATAACCCAAACCTCCGTATATAATTGTACCAATTCCCCTTGTTGACACCTTATTATACTCTATAATAAGACCACTGCACAAGGATGCACAATGCGTGTGTGTTACCTTCGATCAAAGGGAAGACCGGCATCACCATCTGGCGGTATATTCAGTGCGTATCGCGACGGATGGAAAATGATACAACTTCTTTCTTTTTTCGCGGTATAATTGAATGTAGAAACAAATTCTTCTTGCGCGGAGGCATCACATGGCAGTTGACATCAACAAACCCATCAGCATTCTTTATCCATATAGCGACGAAGCCCAATATACACAGCTTAGTACCCTCGCCTGTCACGACCTGGCGCTGGATACACTGTGCACCACTCTTGCACAGGGACCGAAGGAAGATGTTCTTATCATGGACATCCTTTCAAAACTCACCACGGACACCCGTGTTGCCGAGTACCGTCAGAAGGTGTTCGTTGACATTCTCAATCTTCCGGATCTTCGAAAGAAGATGATGGAACTCCTCGATAAGATCTCCTACATCAAGGACTTTAAGACCATGAAGCGTGGTTCTTCCGAGCGTATGGGACTTTGGGATCTTCTCCATAAACTCGATGAGATCTCTGACTATATCAAGTGCGTCGAAGCCATGCAGGACTGCCTCGGCAGCGCCGACCTCAAGTCCCAGGGCCTTCTGGATCTGCGCGAATACATCAACGCCGTCTACACGGATTCTTTCTTCGCCGAGATGAAGAAGGACATCGAAAAGGTCAAGGCCGAAGCATCCAGCGTGAAGAGCGTTACCGTCGGCATCAATGTCAACGAGCGTTTCGAAGCAAGTTCACTCGGCCTCATCTCTATTAACGACGCTCCTTTTAAGAAATCCGGTATCGTCAGCAATTTCGCCGATGCCCTGAAGTCCAAGAATAAGCTCCACGAGGGCACGGACTGGGACGGCGATATGCACTACACTCCGGCGGATGCAGATGATGAAGGCGGCGGATTCGTAGACCGCTTATCCGAGATGTACTCGAAGGGAACTACGGGTGGCGTTATCATGAAGAATGTGGCCAATTCACATCCGACAACGGCGTCCGTACCAAAGGGTGATGGTGTGGAGAATACCACATTCTACCTGGGTAAGATCGTAACGAAGCTTCTCGATTCCCTCGTTAAGAAACTCAGAGATACGCTCGGCAAATACGTGAACGTTGCTGTCGTGAACATCTCCAAGCTCATCCCGGAGTTCGTGTTCTACATCCGTTTCGCAGAGTTCATCGAAGCCAACATGAAGAAGGGAATGCCTTTCTGCGAGGCTTCTATCCTCTCCGAGAATGACCTGTCCGCAGGATTCACCATGAAAGCCCGTGGACTTTATAACCTGAAACTTGCCATCTCTTCGAACCACAGTGAAGAGATCGTCTATAACGATCTGGACTTCGATGCTGACCATACCGTCTACATCCTGACCGGTGCAAACCGTGGTGGTAAGACTACGATCACACAGGCCGTCGGACTTCTCTTTGTCCTGGCGCAGAGCGGTATCTATGTTCCGGCCAGCAGCTTCGAGTATAAGCCGGTAGATAACATCCTCACGCATTTCCCTGCCGATGAAGATAAGACCATGGATCTCGGACGACTCGGAGAAGAGTGTGTCCGCTTTAAGGAGCTCTACACGGAATCCACCGAAGACAGCCTGATGCTCTTAAACGAGACCTTCTCGACCACTTCTTTCGAGGAAGGCTATTACATCGCCAGAGACTCCGTTCGCGCGATCCTGAAGAAGGGTACCCGCACGATCTATAACACGCACATGCATAAGCTCGCTTACGATGTCGATACCTTAAACGAAGGTGATGTAAAGGTAAAAGCATCCTCCCTCATCGTGAAGAACGAAGGCCCGAAGCGTTCCTTCAAGGTCGAAGTCGCACCGCCGGAAGGCATGAGCTTCGCAAAAGACATCGCCGAGAAGTACGGTGTTACCTATGAGATGTTGACGGAGTAATGCCCGAATGAAAGTGGAAGGTGCCGCTCTTTTCCAGGCGGCATCTGATCTGACTGAAGAAGAACTGGAAGCACCTTGTATCAGAAGTGATGCAGGGTGCTTTTCTTAAGAGTTTCCCGTTTAGTTACAAATACAAAAAAATATTAGTTATTAAATATTATATAATGTAGGTGTTTATTTCAGTCGGACGTTCATGTTCCGGGAATTGGAATGGGGGCCTATGAGGAGTAGTAACGCTAGAAAGATCTTTATCATTCTTACCAACGTGATTATTATGTCTGCCATATTGACCTTCGTTGTTTTCTATTCCAAATACAAAAACCGCGATTCGTATGAGCAGCAGGTCGAGCACTTCGTAGATACGACTCTTACCATGGAGCAGGTGACGGAGAATTACATGACGGGTGAGCAGAGGATCTGCGACGTCTGGGCACGCTACATCAATAACGAAAACATGACGATGGAAGAGGCCGCGAATTATATCCGTGCCTCGCATGTTGTTCCCACTGCTTCGGCGCACCTGGTCTCCCTGGATACGCTTGAGGGCCTTTCGACCCGTCCGAGACTGGGGACGACCGATGGATATACGGTTTCCTATAAACGAATTAACCTTCTGGACGATGTCGACTGGATCGATGACGTCGGAGAGTCGATCAACATCACCAGAACCTACACCAACCCGATGAACGGCGAGCAGTCGCTGGCTTTCTGCAACAAGATCAAGCTTTATGATCCCGAGGCGGAAAGCACTTATGACGCTGTTCTTCTTCGAATCCTTCCGATCTCGGAGCTGGAACAGAAGTGGGTCTTCCTGCAGACCGAGATCAATAATGCGGAACTCTCCATGATCGACGCCGACGGAGACTATATCCTCAAGGGATACAGCTTCAAGAACTCCAGTTTCTTCGAGTTCTATAATTCATACAACCCGTCGAATCCTGAATCAGATAAGCAGCTGTTCGAGAGAATCACTACCTCGACCGGCTCGATCACGATGCTCGATTCCCACAAGCAGGAATGCATCGTTGCATTTACGCCGGTCGACGCGGCATCCGGCTGGACGCTTCTGGGTTATGTACCGGTGAAAGACCTCGGCGTGGAAAAGGAAAACTGGCTGCTGTTCGGCGTGGTTTCCGCGGGACTGTTTATCCTGTTCGTACTGGATATGGTACATATGCTTTTCCTGAATAAACGACTTCAGGTCACGGCGAGGGAAGCGGATTCCGCGAATAAGGCGAAGACCGATTTCCTCTCCACTATGTCCCACGACATCCGAACCCCGATGAATGCCATTATCGGACTGACGACGATCGCCGAGAAGAATGTCGACGATCCGGATCTGACGAAGGAAAGCCTCCGAAAGATCAGCCTGGCCAGCAATCATCTTCTGACACTGATCAACGATATCCTGGATATCTCGAAGGTGGAGAGCGGAAAGCTTACTCTGAGCCCGCGCACATTCTCCATCGTGGAGACGGTCGAGAACCTGGTCAATATCTCACAGCCGATGATCAAGGAAAAGAATCTCGAGTTCACGTTCCATATCAACCATATGGAAAAGGAATATCTTTACGCGGACCAGCTCCGTCTGAACCAGATCTATATCAATATCCTCTCTAACGCGATCAAGTATACCGAGCCCGGCGGACGGGTCAGTGTCGATTTGCGTGAGGAAGAAAGTCTTAAGGCTGACTGCGTTCGTCTTTCCTATGTGGTCGAAGATACAGGTATCGGCATGAGTGAGGAGTACATGAAGAACATGTATGAGCCTTTCTCGAGACAGGTCGACAGCCGTGTCAACAGTATCCAGGGAACCGGCCTCGGACTTACCATCACGAGACAGATGGTCGAACTGATGGGCGGAACGATCGACTGCGAGAGTGAACCGGGCAAGGGCACAACTTTTATCATCGTACTGGATATCCCTGTTGCCGACAGACAGCGCGAAGAGATGAAACTGGATCCTGTCGATGTTCTGATCGTCGATGATGATGAAGTCATGCTGAAGACTGCGGTCGACACACTCGATGAGCTGGGTGCAACAACAGAAGAGGCGAGAAGCGGCCTGGAAGCGCTCGGCATGATCGAGCACAGACATCTTTCCGGAAAAGATTACGATGTAATCATCGTTGACTGGAAGATGCCGGAGATCGATGGTGTCGATACCATTAAGCGCATCCGCTCGGAGATCGGCGCAGAAACACCGATCCTCCTGATCTCCGCATATGACTGGTCGGACATCGAGGACAGAGCAAAAGAAGCCGGCGCGAACGGATTTGTCAGCAAGCCTCTTTTCCGCTCCACACTCTACGATAAGATCAATGATCTTATGGGAAAAGAATCCAGATCTATGGAACCGGAAGACGATCACTCCGACCTCGCGGGCATGCACATCCTTGTTGCCGAAGATAACGATATCAACTGGGAGATCATTTCCGCCATGCTCGACATGTTCGGGATCACCACTGACCGTGCGGAGAACGGACGTGTCTGCGTAGATAAGATCCGCTCGGCGGAAGAAGGCAAGTATGATCTGGTATTCATGGATGTTCAGATGCCGGAGATGAACGGCCTCGACGCGACAAGAACGATCCGTAAACTGGAAGATCCGAAGAAAGCATCCATTCCGATCGTCGCGATGACGGCGGATGCTTTTTCCGAGAACGTAACCGAATGCCTGAACGCCGGCATGAATGGACATATAGCAAAACCTGTAGACATAAAGTTAGTCATCAAAGAGATCCGGAGGATCCGGGAAGGACGGTAAAGAGTATGAAGAAAGTAATGTGCGTGCTTCTGACAGCAGTGATGGTCCTGGGTATGACATCTTGCGCGAAGAAGAAAAAAGAAGAGACAGCGGAGAAAGGCTTTAAGCCTTCTCTGGATACCAATACCAGCTGTAATATCAACATCTCCGGAGGATACGATAATTTCGAGGCGCTGGAGGCCGAATTCGACCGTTTCAATACGTACTATCCGAACGTGAAACTGATGTACACGAAGATCGACGACTATAACAACATGATCGGTACGGTACTGGAGAGCAGCGATGCGCCGGACATCTACGTGAATTACTCCTGGATGTACGGAAGAGACCAGTATAAGTCTTCCATCGATCACGCAGAGAACCTCGCGGATCCGGCACTCGGACTCGACCTGGACTGCCTCAGAAGTAACGTTATCCTGAAGACGACGGACGGCACGCTGCCGATGGTCCCGGTGTTCTCCAATACCTACGGAATGCTCGTAAACAACAACCTTTTCGAGAAGGAAGGGCTCAAGGTTCCGACAACATATAAGGAGCTCGTCGACGTATGTAAGGCGTTTAAGGATAAGGGCTATAAGAACCCGATGATGGGATTTACCAATAAAGAAACCACATCGCTCTTCACGCTGACGGTCTATTCGTACTTCTGCGAGAGTGTGGCGAAAGACGCGGAGGCAGTTAAAAAGCTCAATGCGATGGATCCTTCCGCCGGCGAGTATCTGAGACCTTCTCTGGAGAAGATCACCCAGTTCTTAAATGACGGATGCGTGGACCTCGGTTCCTGCGCGGAGATCGAGAACAACTATGACGCCGTTATCCTCCGTTTTTTCGAAGGTGACGTCCCCATGATGACCTGCTCCGGAGATACTGTTTCCGGCACCGCGAAGAGAGAGAGCCGCTCCGAAGCGTTTATCGCGAATCCTTTCACATACACATTCGTTCCGATCCCGATGTCCGACGAAACTGTCTTCCTGGATATGTCGAATCTGGAGTTCTCCGTTAACAAGAACAGCAAGAACAAAGACATGGCGAATGAATTCATGCGCTTCCTGGTCACGTCCGAGGAACTCAATACGATGGCGCAGAAGAAGGGCCTGATGTCGCCGACGAAGGACCTCTCGTTCAACAG
>DBYF01000141.1:14776-18909 GCA_002310155.1 Mageeibacillus sp. UBA1193
GTTCCGGAAAACAAGATCCTGTCGACGGAAGTGATCGGACTTACCGACGATGCGCTGATCCAGTTACGAATGGCAACATACGCCGTGGCCACTGGAGAGATGACGATCGATGAAGCCATCGCCGCGTATGGTACTTACACTAAGTAAGATGCTATGCGAAAAGCACCGGTATAGTTAAACCTACAGGGCACCCGGAGTCAGAAATGACGACGGGTGCTTTTGATATAATGTGAAGTGTTGAAAGATTTTTCTCGAACCTGCGAACATTTCGCGTCTGTTATGTGTCTATAGGGCAGATGCGGATAAAGGAGGCAAAACCAGATGACCGAAAAAGAACTTGAAATGATCTACAACGAAGCCTATCGCGCAGTGTACTGGACGGCTATGTCGCTTCTTAAGAACGAAGAGGAAGCGGAAGATATCGTGCAGGACACCTTCGTTACCCTGATCGAATCCTATGACACGATAAAGGATAAGAGCAAGGTGGTGCCGTGGCTGAAGAAGATCGCCGCAAACAAGTCTCTCAACCGTCTGACGAGGTCGAAGACTGTGGCTGTGGAAGATGAGTTCTTCGAAGGCGTAGAAGATGTTTCCGAGGATTTCCTGCCGGACTCTCTCGTCGAGTCGGCGGAAACGCGAAAGATCATCATGGATATCATCGAAAGAACGTTATCACAGGAGATCAGAACGACACTGATCCTGTTCTATTTCGATGAGATGAGTACCCGTGAGATCGCGCAGATCCTCGGCGTTCCGGAGGGAACCGTGCGCCGCCGTCTGAACTTTGCCAGAAATCGAATTAAGAAGGAGGTCGAGAAATATGAAAAAGAAAACGATACGAAGCTGTTTGGTATGGCCGCTCTGCCGTTCTTGAGCAAGCTCTTCATGAAAGAAGCCGAGCAGGTCCCGTTCAAGACCATGCCTGCTTCACTCACAACTGCCCTGTCCGCATCTGCTAACGCTATTACAAACGGAGCCGGCCAAGCCGCATCGGTAGCGGCAAAAGGCGCTGGCCGGTCAGCTGCATCCGCAGCCGCGAAAGGAACAGGGATTATGATGAATAAACTACTTATCGGAGGTATTTCCACTGTCGTGCTGGCAGGCACGGTCACGGCAGGTATCCTCTATTTTAACAGCCAGAAGAAAGATGATCCGCGTAATGAACAGAGCGAGACCGAGAACGTAGTTCCCACCGGTACGGAAGATGACTTCGAACAGAAGCATCCATCCGATGCGACAGTAGTATCTGACACGGAACCGAGTGACGATGCGTCCTCCGCTTCGGGTTCCCGCGACGGAATCGACCCGGACGCGGCTGTGCTTCTGGGAACACCGGTGATGAACGGACATGCGATCAATTTGCCGTGTACGATCGGCGAACTGAAGTCCTACGGCTTTGACTTTGATGAAGTGATCGATGAAGAATCGGTAATGATGAAGTATGACCAGCCCGATGACTATTACGCATTTACATGCCATCTGCAGGACCCGTTACCGAATACGGACTCGGTCAGCGATGATACGGTAGTTATCGCGATCGAGCTATTCATCATCGGAACCGACCTGGATTTCCATGGCCTCGAACTGGGTATGTATGAGACTGATTTCAAAGCACTTCTCGGAACTCCGGCTTATACCGCAGGAAGAACGGTCGATCACGGAAAATACTACTATTACCTCGGTCTGGGCGATGTCGTCTATGAATTCTACTGCTCTGAACTCGTGGTCGATCCGACCAAGCCGCAGCTTGTGACGTTCCAGTTCGGAACCACAGATTACATGTATAAGAAGACACGGCTCGCGGATGTGGTCTGACGCGTGAGTCAGGCGTCTGTTGGTCATCACAAGTGCTTTTCCCTAATCAACGTCAAATCCGTCGACGCCATTTGACGTTTGGCATCCTCTTGTAAGGAAAATGACTAATAGAATCTCCGATTCTGCCCGAAAAGCACTGTATTGGTCATATTGTTTGACATTATTCGAAAAGTGTCGAACGATATGACCAATTTCACTGAAAAAGAGCTCTCGGAGCTGTTCTGTTGGTCATGAGCGAGTACTTTTACTGTGAAATGACAAATAACCACAGGCGAGATGCTATGCCTGCACTAATTCGTAACGTATTTGTGTTAGTTCAACTCCGCGGGTTATTGTTCTGGTCTCTCCGGTTGGAGTGAAACCGTTTTTCTCATAGAAACGGCGTGCGTTTGTATTGGCTTCCAATACCCAAAGAAAGATACCGGATCTCTTGACCTTGATGAAGTCAATGAATTGCCGTCCGAGACCTTTTCCTCTGAACTCGCTCAGAATGTAGATGCTCTCGATTTCCAGACCGTTATTTGCTTCTCGCGTCTTGACGATCCCGACTGGCTGATCAGATTCTTCCAACAGGAAATATGTGCATTTATCATCCTTTATCGAATCCAGAAATTCGTTCTTTCTTTTTGCAGCCGTATCGCTGTCAATAAAGCTATCCGGAATGATCCCGCGGTACGCAGATTTCCATGCACTTGAATGCACTTCACCTATAACATCTGCATCCTTTGAAAAAGCAATTCTTACGGTCATTATCTATCCTTACCTGATTAGTTTAGACTGAAAAATCATTCAGTTCTCCAGCCAAGTACAATTATATCATTTGTTTACAAAACGAATATTGAACCATGATATCCATAATGCTATCTTGAGATTAGTTGATGGGAGGATTCAATATGGGTGATTTATTTGGACAGATAAACTCGGTTAAAGAGAAGACGGATTCCGTATTAGAAGCTGCCCGTAATGCGGGTGTTCCAGTAGACAAACTGATTGCTGTTCCGTTATCTAAACTGCCATCTCTTGGTAATGGTGTTTCTTCGTTGGTTCCTGCACTTAGTAATGTAACTCAGACGTTAACGATGGAATCAGAAGGATTGAGCCAACTTGCAAATGCAGACATGGGCGCTATTCTTCAGAAAGCCAAAAGTGGAGATTTACTTGAGGCATTCAGACCTGCTGATGGTGGATCGAAATTGGCTCAACTGAAATCGTCAGACCCACTTTCAGGAGCAAGTTCAGTGGCTTTGAAGGCAAATCCGGCAACTATGATGATGGCTGTTGCGCTTTTCTCAATCGAAAAGGATTTAGGAAAGATTGAAGAAACACAGAAAGAGATTTTGGCTTTCGCGAATAATAAGAGAAAGTCAGAGATTGAAGGGGATGTGGACATACTCAAAGGTATAATGACTAACTATAAGTATAGTTGGGATAATGATATGTTTGTGAAAACCAGTCATAATCAGGCCTTTAACATTCGTCGTTCAGCTATAGCAAATATAGGTTCTTACCAAAAGGATATAGCTGATGATTTGAAGACGAAGCAACTTATTGTTAGGGGAGCCAAAGTTGATTCTACACTGGCGAATATGTTGGAACAGTTTAAGTATTACAGACTCTCGATATATACTTTGGCACTTTCTTATTTGGCTGATATTATGTTGAGCGGTAACTTTAAGGAAGAATATATCCAGTCTGCCATCAGAGAAATAAATAAGCGTGTTGATGATTATAAATCGCTATTTAGCGATTGCTCTGCATACCTTGAGAAAATGTCTAAAGGAAGTGTTGAAACTAATTTTCTCAAAGGTGCCGGAGCAGCAAGTAATGCTATGGGCAAGCTGATTGGGAATATACCGAAAGTGAAAGATAAACCAGCCAACGGATTTCTGATTAAAAAAGGAGAACAATTCAAAGATAGTGCCCAGAAGGGTAGTGTTGAGGTTGTAGAGTCCTTTTCCGAAGTGAGCGATCCTAATGTCGAAGAAATCATGAAACAACTGGAAGACTTGAATCAGATTTATAACAAGACGACCAAGATTTGTGTTGACCAGGATAATCTATATTTGGTTGCCAAATAAAATGGGAAATAATATATAAGTGGATTTTACAGCACCCTGTGTCAGAGATGATGCAGGGTGCTGTTTTATGGTAGTATTGTGGAAGGAAAGAAGAGACTAGATTGCTCAACGTTGAGTAGTGATTTGGAGAACCATGAAATACAGAAATGATTCTATCGTAACCATAAAAGAGATCCGGGAGATCATTGATTCGCGTAATCTTGAAACCAAGATCGACGAGGGTTTTGATGACCAGATGCA
>DBYF01000141.1:18968-19342 GCA_002310155.1 Mageeibacillus sp. UBA1193
AGATGAATACACGATCTTTTTCGCGGACTGGCACGGGCATTACAACCCGGATGATAAGCAGTCCATGAGAGAATTCCGGGAGACACTGGAAGATCTGCTGGACAGTAAGATATGCTCTGTGGGCCGTTTCCGGGATGTGGACGGAGTAGAGAACTGGTGCGGATCATGTATCGGGTTTAAAGAACAACTTGACCGCGAGTATTTCCGAAGAGAATACGGTAAAGATAAGATCATCCGCTGCAAGTTTTTCGATGAAACTCTGAACAAGACTTTTATGACCTGAGCATAAACGATAAGGAGTATTTTGAAACTACATGTTTGAATCTGATTTTGCAAAAACCGATTATATTGAGAAGGATAATGTGGTCTTCCAT
>DBYF01000093.1:0-1410 GCA_002310155.1 Mageeibacillus sp. UBA1193
ACGAACGGGATCCTGCCCATCGCAGCAAACTCCGCCGCCATCGCCGGGACATCGTTGTCGAGGTTGGCGCCGAGACTTCCGGTGCAGAGTGTAAGACCGTTTCTCTTGCTGTCATTGAGAGACAGATAGGTGCGGATCGACTCTGCGGAGCAGACGACCTTCTTCAGGCCGAACAAAGGCCACGGCGGATCGTCCGGATGTACACCGAAATCAATATCGTATTCCTCCGCGTACGGCATGATCGCGTTGAGGAAATAGGAGATGTTCTGGAAATATTCTACAGCGGATACATTGTGGTAGAACTCGATGTCCTTCGCCATTGCCGGAAATCTTTCCGGCTCCCATCCGGGAAGTGTCATGTCACGGGATCCGTCCATCATCGCATGGATGATCTTCTCGAGATCCAGAGACTGCGCGTAAGCGTGGTCATAAGCCATCGCGAAGCTTCCGTCAGAAAGCGGGTAATCGAGCTGGCTTCTAAACCAGTCCATGACCGGCATGAAGTTGTAGCAGATGCACTTGACGCCGCCCTCGTGGAGGTTCTTCATGGTCGTGATATAGTTCTCGATATACTTGTCTCTCGAAGGAAGTCCCTTCTTGATATCCTCATGGATATTAACGCTCTCGATGACTTCCATCTCGAGTCCTGCGGCATTGACCTCATCGCGCAGAGCGAAGATCCGCTCCTTCGGCCAGATCTCTCCGGCCGGAATATCGGAGATCATCGTCGCGACACCGGAAACACCCGGAATCTGACGGATCTGACTCAGCGTTACTGTATCATCGCCATTTGGCCACCAACGGATTACCATCTTCATAGTGAATCGCCTCTTTCTTGTGTTGGATTATCTTTCTCTGGTACGCTTGAGCGTATTGGCGCGGAACATGTTCAAGAGCCATGGAACCAGGACCATCCAGCCCCAGTGGCTGAGAACGGAAACAAAGCAGGCAAAGATCAGCTCCGTAAGTCCGCATTCGCCCATGTAGTAAGTCTTATAGTTCAGGCAGAAGTAGATAAGAATGATGCACACGAGGCCACCGACAATGAAGAGCGTAGACTGGATCAGAGTCTTCTTTGAGATCATATGCGCGCCTTCATCCTTTTTGTACTCGCGGGACACGTTACGGTATCCCAGGATAAAGAATGTAAAGATACCGGCAACTCCTGCCAGGATGCCGATCAGGCATAGCATAGCAGTCGTCTTATCCATTGTTTCCGCCGCAGCAGCAGTCTGCGCGGGATCCAGTGCAGCTAAAAATCTCATATGTTTACCTCGCTTCCTTTAGACGGACAGGACCGCTTCATTCCTCGTCGGAATCTTCGTCATCCTCATCGTCATCTTCTTCGTCTTCTTCATATTCTTCATCGTCCTCTTCATCGGACTCATCATCTTCGTCTTCGTACTCGTC
>DBYF01000093.1:1421-23961 GCA_002310155.1 Mageeibacillus sp. UBA1193
TCCTCATCGTCGTATTCGTCATCCTCGTCGTCCTCTTCTTCCGGAGTCTCGGACGGATACTTTTCCGGATGCTCGCGCTTATCGCGCAGGAGGATCGCGTAGTTGAAATCCGGCTCGCAGAACCTTCTGCAGAGGAAACAGCAGGTGAAAGGAACGAAGAGCGCCAGCGGCGGGAAAACGATGATCAGAGCGATAGAAGCAAGCACGATCAGCCACATGGTGACTGTGTGTCCCAGATACATCATCGAGAAAGTAAAACTATGGAAGATCGTACCGAGCACCGTGTTCTTGAAACGGGCCAGGTACGGGAAAAGAAACATCGCGACAAAAAGTGTAGGGATCGCAAGGGCGACAGCAACCGGTAGACACCATCCCGGAGGATTCTTGTGATCCCAGCCGAACAGGGAATAGTAGACGAAGAACCAGGATCCGCCCAGATAGCCCAGAAGGAAGATGGTCAGGATGATGCCCTGACGGAGATTCTTCTTATAGGACTTGAAAAAGTCGGAGGCCGGGGTGACCGAGTGGTCGGTATAACGCTTGTTGATCGCGTAATAGAGTGCGGTCGCGGATGCGCCGATCGTAATCACAGGAAGACATCCGAGCACAAAACAGAGACTGAGCAGCATAATATCTCCCAGCTTTGACAGCAGGGAGGGATTACTGTTCTCGGATTCTTTTCTCGCCGTTGATTGCTCCATAAACGCTTTAGCTCCTGTTCTTCAATATATTAGATGGAGATAATATAAAAAACAAGTAGAAAAAGTCTAGTATCTTTCCTCGTTAATCCGTGGAAATAGGGGATGGAGTGTGCTAATTTATAGGTACAAACTATTCTTTCTCCTGCAAAAGTACTTGCAGGGAATCAAGAGTAGGGGAGGGGCAGCATAGAAGATGTTGAAACTGGCGGAGATCTTCAGAGACGGGATGGTACTTCAGAGAGATGCGGTCTGCTCTGTCTTCGGACAGGAGGATCAGGCACAGGAAGTTTCCGTCATCCTTGAAGGAAAAGAGTACAGATCTTCCGTCGAGAACGGCCGGTTCAAGGTCCAGCTTCCTCCTCATCCTGTATCCACAGATATTTCCATGACAGTTCAGGGAAGTGGGAAGATCGAGATCCACGATATCTGCTTTGGCGATGTTTTCTATCTCGGCGGCCAGTCCAATATGGAGCTTCCCGTTTACCGTACGATGGATGTTTCCAGCGAAGAAGTCGGAAAATCGGACTATCCGTATATCCGGCAGTACAGAGTCACTCCACAGTACAATATGTCTGAAGATGAGATCGCGGATCTTGCCGATAATCCGTGGGTACCCGCGGTTCCCGGAAAGCTCGGTGAACTTAGTGCCACAGGTTTTTACACGGCAAAGAGGATCTATGACAGTAAGAAGATCCCGATCGGCCTGGTGCTCGGAGCTCAGGGCGGTTCGACCATCGAATCCTGGATGCCGGCAGATCTTCTTTCCGGATTCGGTAACTACGAAGAACAGATGAAGCCCTTTATGGGGAAGGACGTGCTTCCTGCTTATCTGAAGCAGAGAGAAGACGGGATCAACTCCTGGCGATCTGCTCTCGATGAAGAAGACGAAGAGAAATATCTCAGTAAGATCCCGGAGGGAACTTCGGACTTTACTGTCCCGGGCATGCTCCTGAAGAAGGACGGTACGGATCACGTCGGAATCGTGTGGTTCTACAAAGAATTCGAACTCAGTGAAGATCCGGGGGCGAGTGCTTTTCTATATCTCGGAGACCTGGTCGACGCAGACCGTACATACATCAACGGCACTTTGGTGGGACGCACCGAATACCGCTACCCGCCGAGAAAGTATCCCTTTGACGGATCGATCCTGAAGAAGGGGACGAACCTGCTCGTGGTACGGCTGATCCTCGAGACCGGAGAAGGCGGTTTCGTGGCCGAGCATCCGTACTATCTTAAGACAGAAAGCGAGACGGTGGAGATCGAGGGCGCTTGGAAGATGCTTCCCGGAAGCGCCGCAGATGCTCCGGTTCCGATGTTTAAGATGGGACAGGAAGTACCGACGTCACTTTATAAGACATCCGTACGTCCGCTCAAGGACTACACTTTCCGCGGACTCTGGTGGTACCAGGGCGAATCGAACTCCGATGCGCCGGAAAGATACGATGAGAAGTTCGCCGCGATGATCAGAAACTGGAGAGACCTGTACGCACAGGATCTTCCGCTCATCGTGGTCGAGATGTGTGACTATCAGGATCCGGTGACCGGGCTGACACCGGCCGGCTGGGCAACGATCCAGGCCATGCAGAGGAAAGCATCGGAAGATGTGGAAAACTGCGCGGTCGTATGCGCGAAAGATCTTGCCACCCCGCTCGAACTGCACCCGCAGCGCAAGAGTGAGCTGGGAGCGAGAATGGCCGGAGCGGCATTACAGCTCTATTATTGATCCCTTTCTTAAGAAGATGCCGCGATCCTGCGGTTCAATTCTTCCTGCATCTCATCAAGGAAATCCATAGGATGGCAGTCCTCATATGCCTTTATGTAAGATTCCCATTCTTTGTCAAAGTCACTTCCCTTGATCACGTGAGGGAGATACTTGTGCTTGGTATCGTCCATGAGGGCTAACGCCATGCCTGCCGGAGTGGTGCGGTCCAGCGCGTTAGAGTAGGTATACATGGGATACCAGCACTCGGGTTCTACTTTTTCGGAACGGAGAAAATCACAGTAGGTACTGTAACCATAAGCTTTAAAGCAGGTCTGCATAGGCGCAGACAGTGTATCAAGGAACTCGGAAGGCTGTTCTTCGGGTTTCATCGCATTCAATCCATCCCGGGAAGTGCCATCCCACTGGGGCAGATAACTATAGGTGCAGCAGTGGCTGGCCTGGTAAGCTCTGTCGGCCCAGTTAGCTCTCATATCCTGTGTTCTGTAATAGAGTCCTTCATCATCTACCAGGTAATCAGCTCCTTCTATGCCCCAGAAACGAAGGTCATGGATATCCTGATCCAGGCATCTGCTTAAGAAAGAGAAGGCAAGATCCGGATCGAAGCAGCTGGTGGTCACGGCAATACCGGATCTGGAGTTGACGCTGCCATAATAGTCGTGATAGCGGTTCGGCATATCATGCTCGATCGTCAGGGCCAGCGGAACATATTCGCATCCGTACTGATCCAGACCGTTGTTCTTGAATTCGGTATTTACGGTGTATCCGAAATCCCAGTACTCATCACAGATTCCCAGTACGGTACCTCCGCAGAGAAGAGCGATATACTGGTCATAGTTCATTGTGTAGAAGTCGGCCGGCATCATGCCCTTCTTATATACCTCATTTAATTTCTGGAAATACTTCTTCGCGGTCGGTGTGGTGTTCTGATCCACGATCGTTGGCACTCCGAAATCTGTAGTATTTACGATGACCGAAGTATCATGAGGATATCCATCGAGGAAAGCCGGAGCTGCTTCAACACAGAAATATCTCCAGTCCTCCATGAGCGCCATATAAGGAACGATCTCTTTTCCGTCGACGTGCTTCGGGTTTGCTTCGGCATAAGCTTCAAGAGCGCCGAAGTATTCATCCAAGGTCGTGATCAAAGGATATCCAAGATATTCCAGGACTCGGATCTGGATCCAGAAAGCGAAGGAATCATGGATGGTATCCTTCGGGTCTCCGTTGACACGGTCGAAGACATTGGCCCAGTAGATGTGCCCGTCATCCTGACGGAAAAGCTCCCACTGCTTGTCCGTGTACATCGACCGCAGATTCGGATACTTATCGAGATAGTCATCCCACGCGACCAGCAAACCCTGATGATAGAGTTCGATAGATTCACTTCCGCCATCGACAAAGTCCGGTAACTGTCCGGATGCGATCATGGCACCGACACCTTCATCTACGGTCATATAGGAGATCCATTCCTCGTGAAGACGGACACCGGTCTTCTCGGCAATGATCTCACGGATCTCGTTGTTATCGTCGATCTCATAATTCGGGACAAAGGCGGTCATGGTCATGTCCACAATATCGGAATCTGGTTTTGTTGAAGGGTCTGTATCCGTCGGGACCGGATCCGTATCGGTCGGAACAGTAGTTGCTTCTGTCTGAAAGGACATGGAAAGATCGGTAAGTTTGCCAAGACCCTCTCTCTCATCCTTAATTTTCTTTCTGCAAGATGTGGCAGAAAGTGTCATGACGACACATAAAATGATGGAAATAGTTTTTTTCATAAACAAATCCTCCGTCAATTATCAATGCTATTGTGCCTCAAAACGTAAAAAAATACAAAATTCACACAAATTTTGCAAAAATCATAACAAAATTTAGTTAAAAATGATTGCAATGTCAAAATCTGCAGAGTATAATTGTGTCATAAATATGAACGAACTGTGAATAACCATTTGGCATGCAGGAGGTTGAGGGGTATGCGTAAAATCAATAAGTCAAGAAAAGGTTTCACATTAGTTGAAATGGTATTGGTAATCGCGATTATTATTATCCTTGCGGTAATTGTCTTCTTCAGTGTAGCTTCTTATCTCGGTAAGGCGCAGTCTGCGACTTCGTCGATCCAGGAGCACAATGACGCGGTTGAGTCTGTAACCGCAGAGATCGACACAGTCCTTGGCTGATTACCGGTCAAAAAAAGGAAAATACATCAGATGATAATGTTCTCCCACGTTATCTGAGACCGTCTTTTTCATTTTTTCAGAACAAGAACTGCCAGCGTAGATGGGGCTTTCTACGCCGACAGTTCTTTTTCTTTGCTTATTAATCTATGTAGTAAAGGAATTACTCCTCAGGAACGAAGATCCTTCTGGCGTTGCTATAGCAGATATCCTGAACGATCGAGCCAAGGATCTCCATGTTCTTCGCAAATTCTCCGCGCTCAACAAGTCCGCCGAGATAATCACAGAGAATACGGCGGAAATACTCATGACGCGTGTAAGACAGGAAGGATCTGGAGTCGGTCAGCATGCCGATGAATCCCGGAAGGAAACTCTGGGCGGCAAGTGAACGCAGGTGATTTCTGATCCCCTGCTCGTTATCGTTGAACCACCAGGCGGCGCCATGCTGGATCCAGAGAGCGTCTTTACCGTTCTGGAAACATCCGATAAGTGTGTCAATGATCGGATCGTGGTTCGGATTCAGACTATAGAGGATCATTCTCGGAAGGATCTCATGGTCATCAAGCATACTCATAAACTCTGCCATCGGAGCGACGAAATTACTGTCGCCGCCGATCGTGTCGAAGCCGGTATTCGCGCCGATGGCACGGAACTGGCGGGTGTTGTTGTCGCGGCGGCATCCGAAGTGGATCTGCATCGTCCATCCGCGGGCATGGTATTCCGTGGCAAGGAAGAGGAGAAGAGCGCTCTTATAGATCGTTACTTCCTCATCGGTCAGAGGCATATCCGGATTCTCCAGTTTCTTGTGGAATACGCGCTCCGCATCGCTGTCAGATGCGGAAATAAACGTAAATCTTTCCATGGCATGGTCAGAAAGACGGCAGCCGTGGCTGGCAAAATGCTCAATACGTGAAGCCAGAAGAATCTTCAGATCGATCCAGCTGCTGACCATACCGCTCGGACCGGAAAGCGTTCTGAGATAATCCATGTAGCCGATCTTCTCGATATCCAGGATACGGTCAGGACGGAAGGTCGGAAGAACGAGAGTATTGATCGAAAGATCCTCGGCTATGGCACGGTGTGCGGAGAGGTCATCGATCGGGTCATCGGTCGTGCAGAGCAGTTCGACATTTGACCGGTTGAGAAGCTGGCGGGCACTGAAAAGTCCGCTCTGGAGCTTCGAGTTGCAGAATTCCCACACCTGGTCGGCATTATCCAGCGTGAGAGGTTCCTTGAAATCAAAGTAACGGTAAAGTTCGAGACTGGCCCAGTGGTACATCGGATTACCGACAGCACGCTCGAGGACACTTGTCCAGGCAAGGAACTTCTCATAATCACTGGCATCTCCGGTGATGTATCTCTCCTCGATACCTGCGGAGCGCATCAGTCTCCACTTATAGTGATCGCCGGCAAGCCAGAGCTGTGTAAGATTCTCATAAGTGACATCGTCGGCAATATCCTGGGCATCGAGATGACAGTGATAATCAATGATCGGAAGGTTTCTCGCAAAGTCATGGTACAGTCTCTCTGCGGTAGGTGTTCTTAGCATGAAATTATTGCTGATCAAAGTGGCCATATGTGCCTCCTGTATATAGGTCTATGAACTTATTCCTCATCCAATATCATGATAACAGAAAGACGGGAAACTCTGCATCGTTTTTTTGAGAATAAGGTGTTAAAATATTAAACATTGGCAAGTTGGATTGCCTGAAGGGAGAATATCTCATGAATAATCAACTGATCCTTAAAAGGATGGAAGAGACGGGACTGGTCCCGGTCGTTGTGATCGAGAATATTGACGATGCTGTTCCGACGGCAAAAGCACTTCTCGCCGGCGGGATCGATATGATGGAGATCACTTTCCGTACTGCATGTGCGAAAGACGCGATCGCGAAAGTGAAGAAGGAAGTTCCGGAGATGCTTGTCGGCGCGGGAACGATCCTGGATGTAAAGCAGGCACAGGATGCTGTGGACGCCGGTGCGGAATTCATTGTCTCTCCCGGTTTTTCAGAAGAAGTCGTCAGATGGTGTCTGGAAAAAGATATAGCAACTGTACCCGGATGTGTTACTCCGTCGGAGATCATGGGCGCGAGAGCACTGGGCCTTTCGGTCGTAAAATTCTTCCCGGCAAATCTCTTCGGCGGGATCAAGGCGATCAAGACTCTTTCCGGTGTATTCCGTGATATGAGATTCCTTCCGACCGGAGGAGTAAACCTCGATAACATCTCTGAGTTTGCGGCAGAACGCTGCATCGTCGCGATCGGAGGAAGCTTCGTATGCACTTCGAAAGATATCCGCGAGCAGAGATTCGAAACCATTTCCGAACTGAGTAAAGAAGCCGTGGACAAGATCCATGCGGCAAGACAATAAGGAGGATTTCCCATGGCAAAAGTACTGACAATGGGTGAGATCATGCTGAGACTGAAGACTCCGGGAAACGAGCGTTTCTTCCAGAGTCCGGAATTTGAAGCGACCTTTGGCGGCGGTGAGGCTAACGTAGCGGTATCACTTGCCAACTTCAACATTCCTGCGGAATTCTTAAGCGTACTCCCGGAAAACCCGATCGGAGATGCCTGCATCGCAGAGCTTAGAAGCTTCGGTGTCAGCACAGAGAAGATCCTCCGCGCTCCGGGAAGAATGGGTATCTACTATCTCGAAACAGGCGCCAACCAGCGTCCGAGCAAAGTCGTATACGACCGTGCCGGATCAACTATGGCTGAGGCAAAACCCGGAGACTTCGACTGGGAAAGTGCTTTTGCCGGTGTAGACTGGTTCCATATCTCGGGCATCACTCCGGCGATCAGCAAAAGTGCGGCGGACCTGTCGCTCGAAGCTGTAAAAGAAGCTAAGAAGAGAGGGATCACGGTATCCCTCGACCTGAATTTCAGAAAGAACCTCTGGAAGTACGGCGTGGATGCGAAGACTGTAATGGCGGAACTTACGAAGTTCACGGATGTCGTCATCGGCAACGAGGAAGACTGCCAGAAGTCCCTGGGCCTGGAGCTCGATGTGGATGTCGCGGGCGGATCCCTCGACACAGAGAAATATGAGAAGCTCACGAGCCTGGTACTGACGGAGTATCCGAATGTCAGCAAGGTCGCGATCACGCTCCGTGAGAGCCACAGCGCTGACCATAACGGATGGGCGGCATGCATCAACAACGGCTCGATCTTCTATGTCAGCAGAAAATATGAGATCCGCGATATCGTCGACCGTGTCGGCGGCGGTGACTCATTCTCCGCGGGTCTGATCTATGGCCTGAAGTCCTTCGACCAGGATACGGAAGCACTTGAATTTGCTGTCGCGGCAAGCTGCCTGAAGCACTCGATCCCGGGTGACTTTAACCGCGTATCTGTCAAGGAAGTCGAGACTCTCATGAGAGGCGACGGCTCAGGCAGAGTGCAGAGATAAGAAAAAATGAGTCCGAAAGAAAAACTTGGCGCTGGTCCTCGACGCTTCGCGTCTGCGAGAATCGCGCCTGCGATATTTCTTTCGGACTTGTTTTATTCCGTTATCTTGGAATCTTGCCGGAGGGCGTAGAATTTTCAACGAGGCCGATTGCTTTCTTGCCGACCTCAAGGATGCAGCCGCCCTCGGTCTCGGTGCCTTTCTGCTCATCGCCGATGAGACCCGGACCGATCTCGAGGTAGAAGATCTTGTAGTTGTCGTTGTCGAGGGTGTATCCGTGCTGACCCTTTTTCATGGCGCCGAAGGTGGTGCCGGGGTACGGGGTGAAGCCCATGGTAAAGCCCGCGCCGATCGCGCCGCTCTCTTTCATTTCCTCGTCGGTGAGTTTTCTCTTTACACCCGGCATCGCGAGGAATTCCTCGATAAATGCATCCAGCTTCGCACGGTCTTCCTTACTGATCGTATCGGAGATGTGCAGGAAGCACGCGCCGTTCACGGTCTGGAACCAGGCACTTTCGAAAGAGATGCCGCGTTCCTTCAGAAGATCGTTCGGAAGGATGTTTTCTTTAATGTTCATGCAGGCGTGGTCACTGAAGATCAGTATGTCGAAGTGATGAATACCCTTTTCCGGATCGCCGCCCGCGTTTCTCTCGGCGGCTTCAATGCCTTCGATGATCGTGCCGAGAAGCTTGTCATCGTATTCGATGGACTTTTTTGTGATGTCGGAATCGATACCGGTGTGGTGCTTCTGGTGGTCGGTGTCCTGCAGATGCAGCATATAGAAATCCGCCTTCTCCTTCGCGATCAGGTCGCGGGCGGTATAGGCGATGAATGTGTCGATGCCGAAGTAGTTGAAGGACTTGCACTTTCTCATGTAGCGGAAGAACTTCGGGCAGAGACGGAATGTCGAGCTGTAGTGTATGAACTTGAATCCGCGGAAGATCATGCTCTCCGTGCCCGGGACTTCTGCGAGGTGATAGCGGATCTTCTCGCCCGGTGTACAAGGGTACATCATGGCGCAGGAAACGAGTCCTCTGTCATGGGCTCTCTCGGGAAGTGTTTTTACCTTAATGAGTTTCTTATGTGCGCGCCACTTCTCCGTATTCTTGAAGGGATCGTAGATCACGTTATCGAACAGTCCGTGCTCACCGGGCATGACGCCGGTGGAGATACTGGTATGTACGGGGTAGGTGTTCGAGATAAAGAGAGAATCGACGTTCCTGTGAAGAAGTCCCCAGGAAGCCAGTTTCCGGAAATTCGGAAGAGTGAGAAGATAGTTGATGTCATTGTCGGAGATCGCGTCCAGAGAGATCATGATGATCGGACGTCCGGCCAGATTCTTGCGCATGGTAATTCCTCCCGAAACACTCGTTTTCGTTCATATATACGATATAATAAGAAGTGGTTTTAGTAAACAAAAAGTGAAAGAGGAAAAGATATGGGCAAGAGAGTCATCCTGATCGTTCTGGACAGTTGCGGGATCGGCGGCGCGAAGGACGCGGCGGCATTCGGTGACGAAGGTTCGCATACACTGGGCGCATGCTCGAAGGACAGTGCTTTTTCCATAGCAAATATGAGACGGATCGGCATGGGGTGCATCCAGGATGCGCTTCCATACGATGAGCCGGACGGCAAGGGTGTCGGCGCGTGGGCGAGACTTGAAGAAGCATCGATGGGCAAGGATACGACCATCGGTCACTGGGAGATCGCGGGACTTATTTCCCCGGAACCGCTCCCGACATATCCGGATGGATTCCCGGCGGAAGTAATCGAAGAATTCGAGAAGCAGACCGGCAGGAAAACGCTCTGCAACAAGCCGTATTCCGGCACCGAAGTCATCCGCGATTTCGGACAGGAACATGTGAAAACAGGCGACCTGATCGTCTATACTTCGGCGGACAGCGTCTTCCAGATCGCGGCACACGAAGAGGTCGTTCCGGTAAAAGAACTGTACCGCTACTGTGAGATCGCGCGAAAGATCCTTACCGGAAAGCACGGTGTTGGACGAGTGATCGCGAGACCCTTTGTCGGCGAGTATCCGAACTTCGAGAGGACTCCGAACCGCCATGATTTCTCGCTTCTTCCTCCGAGACCGACACTTCTGGATGATCTTTCGGAAGCGAAGATCCCGGTCTATGGTGTCGGAAAGATCTACGATATCTTCGCCGGACGCGGCGTCGGCATGACTGTCAGAACATCCGGAAACGCGGATGGCATCGAGCAGACGCTCGCTGCGATGGACATGCAGAAAGAGGGCCTGATCTTCGTCAATCTCGTAGACTTCGATATGCTCTACGGACATAGAAATGATGTGCATGGATATGCGGAAGCACTGACGTATTTCGATGACCGTCTGCCGGAGATCCTGTCACGCATGCAGAAGGACGATATCCTCATGATCACCGCGGATCACGGCTGCGATCCGTCAACACCTTCGACCGATCATTCGAGAGAGAACGTACCGTTCCTCGCTTATGGTGAAAGAGTCCGTCCGGGCACGGATCTCGGCACCAGATCGAGCTTCGCGGATATCGCGAAAACGATCGGTGATTTCTTCGGGATCAACACATCGAATCTGGACGGTGAATCGTTCTGGAAAGAGATGAGAATGAAGTAACAGCACGGGTTCTTTTCGAGAGAAAGAAACATGGAAAAGAGAGAGGAAAGCTTATGAAAGAATACACGGAAGAAGAGAAAAAGATCCTGGCGAAAGTAGACCATACTCTGCTTCGTACGACATCCACACTGGCCGAGATCAGGGCACTTTGCGAGGCGGCACTCGAGGCCGGAACGGCAAGCGTATGCATCCCGCCGTGCTATGTAAATGACGCGGCACAGTTCCTGAAAGGACGCCTTCCGGTGTGCACCGTCATCGGTTTCCCGAACGGATATTCCACTGCGGCAGCGAAAGTTTTTGAAGCGAAAGAAGCGATCCGTCAGGGCGCACAGGAGATCGATATGGTCGGCAATCTGTGCGATGTGAAAAACGGCAATTTCGACCGTGTATATCTCGAACTTCTGGCGATGCGTGAAGCCTGCGAGGGAGTGATCCTGAAGGTCATCATCGAGACATGCCAGCTGACGGAAGAAGAGAAGATCAAAATGTGCGAACTGGTAAGCAAAGCGAAGGCGGACTTCATCAAGACATCGACCGGTTTTTCGACCGGCGGTGCGACGGTGGAAGACGTGCGTCTCCTGCGCCAGTATTCCGCACCGGAAGTGAAGGTAAAGGCGGCCGGAGGCATCAAGGATTTCGCGGACGCGAAGGCCATGATCGAAGCCGGCGCGGACCGACTCGGAACGAGCCGTCTGGTGAAGTAAAGGATACGGAAAATGGACACGAAAAAGCTGTTAAAAGAAGCTAAGGAAGCAAGGAAAAACGCGTATGCTCCGTTCTCTTCTTTTGCTGTGGGAGCGGCGCTTCTGACGAAGGATGGGAAGATCTACAGAGGCTGCAATATCGAGTCCTCCGTAATGTCCCCGAGCCTCTGCGCGGAGCGTGTCGCACTGGCAAAAGCACTCAGCGAAGGCGAGAAAGAATTCACGGCGATCGCGATCACCGGCGCGCCAGTAGGCGAGGATCCGAAAGATCCATGTTATCCGTGCGGAGTGTGCCGGCAGGTCCTGAGCGAACACGTTGATCTGAGTGCTTTTCAAGTAGTGACCGAAGAAAACGGAAAAGAAGTCACATGCACACTTTCCGAGCTTCTTCCGAAGGCATTCGTTTTCGAGAAGAACTGAGACCGGATAAGGAAACAAAGGGAATGGGCAAAGGGAAAACAAGGATCGGAAAGAGTATCTTTCTTATTTTCACGGTGCTGCTCCTGATTCTGCTGAGCGTTCCGCAGAGGATGATGGGAAGTACCGGGAAGGCATGTGCGTTGGGAGATCTCGACAGGATCCTGGATTACCAGATCACGGCGGATCTTCAGGAAGACGGTTCGGTGGACTTTCATTACGACATTACGTGGAAAGTGCTGGATGACAAGAAACAGGGACCTCTGACATGGGTCAAGATCGGTGTCCCGAATTCCGATGTCGAATATATCCTTCCGGAAACAGATAATATCAAGTCTGCTTCGTATTACTCTCAAGGCGGCGGGTGTTATATCCGTATCGATCTGAAAAAACCGGTATATGCAGAGGAGACAGTCAGGTTCGCGTTTTCGTTTACCCAGCATAATCTTTTCACGGAACCGACTTCGGAAAACAAGAACAATCTCCCCGGGATATTTATGGATCAGGCCAGTCTGGATCGGGCCAGAAGTGCCAGTGATCCGAAAGAGTATATCGGCACGGATTACCCGCCGGAGAAACTGTATGCATATATATTTACTCCCGGCTGGTTCCCGGAGATCGAAGTAGAAAAGTATACGGTGAAATGGAATGCGAGCAAAGTTGTCTTAGCAAATACTCCGTATCAGGAGGGGAACTATCTTGTGTGGACCGGATCGATGGCGAAGAACCAGAAGGTCACCATGCTGGTCGAGTATCTTCCGAGTTCGTTTTCCTACACGTATAAGGATGTCTCGCATACGTATACAGTAGATAAGTCCGACGAGACTTTAATGTATGTTATTCTCTTTAGCTTTCTCAGCATGATGCTGATCCTGATCATTATCGGTATCGTTTTTTACAAGAAGTACCTTTCTTACAATAGCGATGCTTTTTGGAGCGCAAATCATACACACACCCACAGCCGTTTGGGTCGGGGAGGTCACGGAGGCGGATGTGCCTGCGCCTGCGCATGTGCATGCGCTTGTGCCTGTGCCGGAGGAGGACGTGCCGGATGCAGCAGCAAGGACTTTTACGGAACGAAACTGGAAAGCGCGAGAGTGCGTGAGAGAATAAGGGCACGGCTGGAAAAAGAAAAGAAAGATACCGAGAAGAAAACAGGTGAGGAGGTGGATGTATGAGCCGGGTAAAACGATATGAAAAGAAGAACTGGAATACCATTCTTCACACCACCTGGAATCCGGACGGACCGGGAGTCATCCGTATCCACCTGGTACCTCCGAAATATATGCGCACGAAGAACGCGGATTCGCTCGTCATTATCAACGGACAGGACATCCTGCCGATCAATGAATCATGGGCGATACTGCTGTCGGAATACATCAAGAGCGTCAACGAATTCGGCGATGGTCCGATGACGGAAGAAGAACTCGAGGGCATCATCGAAAAGACGATCAGAAACACAAAAAAAGTGTATCCCCGTGTGGAGGATAAGATCCTTCTCGAGGACCTCGAGAACATGATCTCCGTCTTCGAAGATATCGTTCAGGGAAGAGAGATCCAGTCGAGCAGAAAGCCGCTTGAACTGGGAAGATACGCGCCTTTTATGACGGCGCCGCACCGCATGGATCTTATGGTCTCCGCGATGAAGAAAGACGGCAAGTGGAACTGCAACCAGAAGTGTATCCACTGCTATGCGGCAGAGCAGGAACACGCGGAGGAAGAAGAACTGTCCACGGAAGACTGGCTGAAGATCCTCTCGATCCTGAAAGAAGAGAAGATCTCACAGGTGACATTTACCGGCGGAGAGCCGACCATGCGTGACGATATTCCGGAACTCCTGAAAGACGCGAGATGGTTCGTTACAAGGCTGAACACGAATGGTGTGAGACTGACTCCGGAATACTGTGCCGCCCTGAAAGAAGCAGATCTCGACAGTATGCAGATCACGTTCTATTCCTGTGAAAAAGAGATACACGATGAACTTGTCGGCGCGCCGAATTATGAGAAGACCGTCGACGGCATCAAGAATGCGCTGGCGGCGGGGATCAATCTCAGCATCAATACTCCGCTCTGTAAGACGAACAGGGACTATAAGAAGACGCTCGAATTCCTTCGTGAACTGGGTGTCCGTTATGTGACCTGTTCGGGTCTGATCCAGACGGGAAACGCGAAGGAGGAGCCTTCGCAGGAAACGATCCTTTCGGAAGACGAACTGTACGAGGTCCTGAAAGAATCGACGGAGTATGTTTACGCGAATAAGATGGAGATCAGCTTCACTTCTCCGGGATGGATCTCGGATGAAAAACTTCATAAACTGGGCCTGAATCCACCGTCCTGCGGCGCGTGCCTGAGCAACATGGCGATCACGCCTTCGGGAAATGTTGTGCCCTGCCAGAGCTGGCTGTCCGAAGAACCGCTCGGCAACATCCTGCCCGGATCATGGAAGAAGATCTGGAACAGCGACCGCTGCAAGAAGATCCGCATGACATCGGCGAAGATGGAGCATATCTGCCAGTTAAAGAATTAACCGCGAGGATGCGGAAAAAGAAGAGCAGGAAGATTCCGACAAGCCTCCGCAGGGCGAAGCCCGAGGACAAGCGCGAGGAATCTTACCTGCTCATTTTTTACACGAAACACCACGTGATAAATGCCGTAACCACATAGCTTCCAGCGGAGTACCACATCCATGGAGCGAAGGTCTGTTTTTTCTTCGTCAGATAGAAGATCGCAAGGACCGCGCCTGCGAAGACAACAGTGGTTCCCCAGAGTCCGAGAGTTCTCGAGAAAGTGTATCCGAATCTCGAAATATAGAGGATGATCTTCGATGCGGAGATCGTGGCAAAGATCATGCTTTCTGCCATGAGGATCACGCTCAGGATCTTAAGGAGTTTGTTCTCGTGAGACCCGAAGATCCGGACGATCGCGAGGAGTGCGAAGTTGATCAGTACGACATTGATCAGTTCGTGAAAACCACTGACCGCATACTCCGATGCGGTGAACTCTTCCGGAAGTACCCCCGCAAAAGCACTGAACATGTAACTGGCCTGCGAGATGAAGAACAGCACATAAAGTACACCGAAGAGGGAAAGCACGAGAGTGAGTATCATATCCGGCATGAAGCGCAGTTTCGGAGAAGCAGAGACCAGCTTCTCGCGACAGTGCTTTTCGAACGAGATCTCTTTTCTGACACTTCCCTGGAAAAGACCGAAGAGGAAGGCGCCGACCGGAAGACTGAGAATGAATTTTCCCAGGGAGTCCGAAAAAGTTACCGAGGAGAGAAACTCTTCAATGGAGGCGGTCGCATCGCTGAAATGGCTGTCTACCGAAGCGAGATTGCTGACGGCGGCGAAGAAGAAGCCGGTGATTATGACCAGGACCAGAAGGATCGCGGCAGAATATCCGGGCTTCTTTTTCACCTTTGTGCCTGCGACCGTAGTTCCGTCGGGAAGGATGACTTCTACGGTCTCATCTGAAGGGTGGATGCATTCGCCGATCGTTTGTATGCGTGCGAAGAAATTCATAAACGGAAGACGTACGCATCCATTGAAAAGATCGGCGGGGATAAGGCACGAGGAGCGGTCAGAGAGAAGGTGGCCGGTACCTGAGAGCACCATGTAGATGACGACCAGGTGGATGAAGAAGAGGCTTAATCCCTGCATCTGACCGGAGAAGGTGCTGATGGAAAGAAGGATCAGGATCACTTCCCAGAACCGGGTCTCACCGAGCTGCATCTTCGATGGGGAAAACTTCCCCAGATCCTGCTGCTGTCTCATGGTCAGTTCCAGCCACAAGACCGCACCGCAGGAAAGAATCGACAGGAAAATAGTGACGGCCAGATGACTCCTGATATACGAGGTGAAAAAGCAGATGTATGCATAGGAAAAAGCGTAGCTTAACCCAAGGCAGAGCTTCTTAAGGGTCTCTGCCCGCTTCGTGTTCGTATTCATTTTTCAATAAACTCCTTTGGAAAAAGCGCTTACAGACTATTCTTCGTCTTCTCTGTATTCCAGGATATCGCCGGGCTGGCAGTCGAGTGCCTGACAGATATCGTTCAGGGTGCTGAAGCGCACGGCTTTGGCTTTCTGGTTCTTCAGGATAGAGAGGTTTGCCGGGGTGATTCCGATCTTCGCCGCGAGGTCACCTGCGGAGATCTTTCTCTTGGCCATCATAACATCAAGATTAACAATGATCGACATAGTTCCGCACCTCCTTATACTGTAAGATCGAGCTCAGTACGCATGTCGATGGCTTTATCCATCACGAGTCTGACGCACTGGACGATGAGTCCTACGAAGAGTCCGATCAGCGAGATCAGGAACAGCACATAAGATGCGCATGCGCCGATGATGCAGACCAGGCAGATGAGGAAGCAGCAGATGGAGATCATGGACATATAGCGTGTGTTTACCTTCTCGAAAACGATCTCCTTCTTCAGGTTCAGAAGAAGATTGACCACACCGTAGATAATGATGTACGAGATGCCGGTCGAAAGATAAAAACAGGTCATAAAGACGATGAATCGTACGTTCTCATTCTCGAGGAAGGAGAGGAACGGGAGATAACCTTCGTTGAAAAGGCCGCCGTTCCAGCAGTATTTGCAGAAAGAATATCCGAAGATGTCTCCGAGGACGCAGCAGAAGAAGAATACGGCAGAAGCTGCCAGTGTCAGGTTCAGCCACAAAGAATAACTGGGTTTGGATGAATTGTTCATATTATGCCTCCGTAAAAAGTTATGTCATCTCCCGCGTCCGGCCGGTACCCGGGGGAGGGAATGGTAAGAAGGATCCTTTCATGACATCATAATAGCATGGTCATTATCGTAATGCAAGCATTTTTTATCGAAAAACGATAAAAATATTTCGAATTACATTCGGCATGTGGAAAACTGTGCAATATTACAAGGGCCGCTCCATTGAAAGAAAACGAAAAGGTCTTATAATAGGTAGAGTACGAATACAATAGGGAAGGTGCGGGCTTTCTGCCAGATATCTTCCGTAATGGAGAGAAGACCTTGATCAAGTTTACGAGAAAAGCGGTAAGCTTCACAAGAAATAGAGTACGCTGGACGACAGTCATCACGGTAATGCTCGTGATGCTCTTTATCGTATTCTTTAAGTCATCCATGTTCGCTTCCAGGATCACTGTTTCCTGTCTGGGACAGGGAGCGCAGCCTTCCGGAAAATTGAACGGCGGGTCTCCTCTGGTCCAGTCCTTTGAGCCGCAGCAGACGCACGTCGACTATATCGAGATCCGAATGGCGACGAACCGAGAGACAGGAAACGTTCTCGCGCCACAGGGCAAACTGCATTTCAAGCTCACTAAGACAGACGGAAAGATCGTCTACGAAGAGACTGTTCCGCTTCAGAATATCAAGGACAATGAGTATCTGCGATTCCGCATCAACAAGGATCTGACGATCCAGAAGACATATATCATCATGCTCGAGACGGAGGGCACGATTGGTGAGGAAGTCCCATCTGTATGGGTTTCTTCCAATGTTCCGGATGAATTGTCCGATGTCAGCTATCCGGGTATTCCGGCCGGTGCGCATCTGCAGTGCAATACACAGATCCGCTACTCCCGCATGGACTATCCGGCCATGATCATCAGTATCTTCCTGATCTTTGTATGCGGCTTGATCGCACTCTTACACTTCGACCTTTATGAGAAGGACAGAGAGCATCTGACGATCGTAGTCATGTATATCATGCCGATCCTGATGTTCACGATCGTTGAACTTCTGAACGGTAATTCTGTTCTGAAAAAGTCTCCGCCGGCATACATCGTCAACTACATCTATTACCTGGTCCTCTATGTTCTGCTGCTGGTCCTCTTTAACCGCTTCCGTCTGACGACGATCATCATCAACTCTATCCTTCTGGTCATCTCGATCTTTAACTACTTCAAGCTTCTGTGGAGAGGTGAACCGGTACAGCTGTGGGATGTTGTTACACTGAAGACGGCGATGAACGTTTCGGACAGCTATCATATCGAGCTGTCGCCGATACTGATCATCGCAGTATTACTGTTTATCTTCTCGATCCTTCTGGTATCCAAGTGCAAGTATAAGATCCAGCTGAAGAGAAACCGTGCGTACATCGGTGGTGTCTGTGCGGTCCTGATGATCTTCCTCGCACTGACCCTGATCGATACCAGACGCTATCAGAACGCTAACTTCAGCCTCATGGAAAAGATGGGTGTTGTTAATAATGCGAGTAACCCGGCTCAGAATTTCTCGAAGAACGGTATGATCGTGGCCCTGACCATGAATGCCCAGCACCTGTCGGTCGAAGTACCGGATAACTACAGTGTATCCCAGGTTCAGAGAGTCGAGGAGAAGATCGAGAACCAGGTGGCACACTCGATCCTGCCGAATGATGTCCTGAAAGATTTCGAAGAGACTCAGCCGATCCGTGTAGCCTGCGGTGACCGTATCCTGCAGGATGGCGAGAAGCCGACGATCATCTGTATCATGAATGAATCCTACTCGGATATGTCTACAGTCGGATCCTTTGATACGAACCTTCCGATGCATCCTTACATGGATTCCCTGTATGAGAGAGCAAATGTCATTCACGGTGATCTCTGTGTCTCCGTTTATGGCGGCGGTACGGCGAACTCCGAATTCGAGTTCCTGACCGGAAACCCGATGGCGTTCTTCCCGACCGGAAGTATCCCGTATCAGCAGTATATCGGAAGCTCCACAGGATCGCTCCCGCGTTTCCTGAAGAGCCAGGGTTACCAGACGATCGCCGTGCATCCATTCCTGGCCAGCGGCTGGAACCGTCCAGAAGTATATACCAGTATGGCATTTGACCGCTTCGTTTCGATCGATGATTTCGGTGACGATTCCGAATATCTCCGATCCTACATCTCAGACAGCACATCGTACAGAAAGCTGATCGAGCTCTATGAGCAGAGAGACCAGAAGCATCCGCTGTTCCTGTTCAACGTTACGATGCAGAACCACGGATCCTACACGAGCACGGACCCGAACTTCAATCAGGACGTACGTCTGATCGACTATCCGGATAAGTTCCCGGAGACTGAGCAGTATCTGAGTCTGGCCAGACAGAGTGACCTGGCGCTGGAAGACCTGATCAACTACTTCAGCAATGTAGATGATCCGGTCATCATCTGCTTCTTCGGCGACCACTTGCCGAGCATGATCAACGGCTTCTACGAGACACTTCTCGGCAAAGAGATCGTCGATCTGACCGGTGAAGAGATGCAGAATCTTTATAAGACGGATTTCTTCATCTGGGCGAACTACGACATTCCGGAGTGCGAGATCGAGAATATCAGCTTGAACTATCTCTCCACGCTCCTGCTCCAGAACACGGGAATGGATCTCCCGGCATATAATCTTCTGATCGCAAACGCTTACGATCAGTATCCTGTCCTGACATCTATGGGTGTCTACGACAGTCAGGGAAGAAGATACGATACGGTCGCGGATGTACCGGATACAACTGGTATCCTGAACGAGTACAATATCCTGACTTACAACAATCTCTTTGAATCGAAGAAACGGCGGTCCGAACTCTTTGATGTAGTTTATTTCGTGCCGCAGAAAAAAGAAACGGAAATCGAGGAATAATCATTGGAATACACATCATTCGATCAGATGGACCTGTCTCCTGAGGTCATGCGCGCCCTGGAAAAGATGGGCATGAAAACACCTACGTCTGTGCAGAAGCAGGCGATTCCGCTCCTTATGGATAACCGCTGTGTGATCGCGAAAGCACCGACAGGTACAGGTAAGACTTTTGCCTTCGGAATCCCGATCCTGGAGTACCTGAATATGGATGCGGACTTCGTTCAGGCCCTGATCCTCTGCCCGACAAGAGAACTGGCACTTCAAATCTGCACGGAGCTCCGGGCCTTAGGTGCTTTTATCAAGGGATTAAAGATCTGCGGTATCATCGGCGGACAGAAGATGGATAAGCAGATCCAGATGCTCAAGAAAAAACCGCAGATCGTAGTCGCGACTCCGGGCCGTCTTCTCGATCATGTGCAGCATAAGAATATCGATATCTCCGACATCTACACGCTCGTTCTCGACGAGGCCGACAAGATGCTCGACATGGGATTCATTAAAGACATAAGAAAGATCATGAAGCTCACGCCCTCTGACAAGCAGATCGCGATGTTCTCCGCGACAATGAGCAGAGAAGTCATGAACATCACATGGGAATACATGGATGGCGCTGATGAGATCGAGGTCGCTCCGAAGGAAGAGGACATGCCGAAGATCAGCCAGTACATCCTGCATCTCGAGGAAAGAGAGAAGATGGACGCTTTTGCGAAGATCATGGAGAAGTATGACTGCAGCCGTGTCATGGCTTTCTGCAATACAAAGACCCGCGTCCGAGTCGTGACCGAGGGCATCAAGCGTCTCGGGTACAAGGCGGAGTGCCTCCACGGAGACATCGGCCAGGGTGCGAGAAACCGCATCATGGAGGACTTCAGGAAAGGCAAGTTCAACATCCTCGTCGCGACAGACGTTGCCGCGAGAGGTATCGACGTATCNNATCGACACGGTCTTCAACTTTGAAGTGCCGAATGAGAATGAGTACTATCTGCACCGTATCGGAAGAACGGGACGTGCCGGACGCGCCGGACAGGCGTTTACTTTCGTCACGTATTCCCAGAGCCTCCGTATGGATGACATACTGCACTACACCAAGGTTTCTACACAGGAGTTGGATCTAAATGAAGCTGAAAGAGATGAAAAACAAAGCTAAGATTGCCGTATTATGCGGCATTTTTCTTGCCGTCCTGCTCGTGATCGGCGGGGTCGTTTTCGCATGGAAAAGCACTTTTAAGACCAAAAAGAGCGACGAGGAAACGTCGTCTGTTCCGGTATCTTCCGATGAGCCGGTAAACGATTCTTCCGAGGATACATCCGTGACATCTTCAGCTACGGAAACAGAGTCCTCAGCGACATCCGAGAGCACGGAAGAACCGTCGGGATCACAGGGTACGAACAACAATCCGACGGTAAAGAAAAACTACGGCACCATCAAGGGTGACGGCTATGAGGGAACGAAGGGAACAGGCAAGTACAACTACGGTGAAGCCCTTCAGAAATCACTCCTGTTCTATGAGCTTCAGAGATCCGGTGATCTTCCGGAGGATACACGATGCAACTGGCGCGGTGACTCCGGCCTGAAGGACGGATCTGACGTCGGTATTGACCTGACCGGAGGCTGGTACGATGCCGGTGACAACGTCAAGTTCAATCTTCCGATGTCTTATACTGCGTCCATTCTCGGATGGTCCGTGTACGAAGATAAAGATGCGTATGAAGAGAGCAAACAGCTCGAATACGCGCTCGCAAATATCCGCTGGGCGAATGAATACTTCATCAAGTGCCACCCGTCGGATGAAGTCTACTACTATCAGGTCGGTGACGGTAATGCCGACCACGGATGGTGGGGTCCTGCCGAGTGTGTCGAGTACCAGATGGCGCGCCCGTCCTATCGCGTAGACGCACAGAACCCGGGCTCTGCCGTAACGGCGGAAACATCGGCATCACTTGCTGTCTGCAGCATCCTTTTCAAGGACAGTGATCCGGCATTCAGCGAGAAGTGCCTGACTCACGCGAAGTCGCTTTATGCATTCGCGGACAAGTATAAGAGTGACGCGGGATACACCGCGGCGAACGGCTTCTACAATTCCTGGAGCGGCTACTACGATGAGCTCTGCTGGGCAGGTGTATGGCTGTATCGCGCAACTGGTGATTCTTCTTATCTGGCGAAAGCGAAAGACTACTATCCGAAGGCGAATCAGGACTTCAACTGGTCTGTATGCTGGGATGACGTACACATCGCCGCGGCAGTCCTTCTTGCCCAGGAGACGGGCGACAGTACCTTTACTTCGGCCGTCGAAAAGCACCTGGACTTCTGGACGACCGGAACCTCTGCAGGCGAGCGTATCACATACACTCCGAAGGGCCTGGCATGGCTCGACAGCTGGGGATCCCTCCGCTACTCGACGACCACGGCATTCGTAGCCGCTGTCTATAGTGAAAGTGACGTATGTCCTTCTGCGAAGAAGGATACGTACTGGGACTTCGCAGTTGCCCAGGCAGGATATGCACTCGGTGATACCGGTTCTTCCTTCATGATCGGTTTCGGTGAGAACTATCCGCAGCACCCGCACCACCGTACGGCGCAGGGTTCCTACTGCGATAACATGAATGAACCCGGTAATTCCAGACACACACTCTGCGGTGCGCTGGTCGGCGGACCGGACGCTACGGACGGATACGCTGATACTGTCAGCAACTACAATACCAATGAGGTGGCCTGCGACTACAATGCCGGATTTACCGGACTTCTCGCAAAGCTTTATACCCGTTACCACGGACAGACCCTGACCGGATTCGGCGCGGGAGAAGAGGTGGGCGAAGAGTACCGTGTGGACGCGACAGTCAATGCGGGCGGAAGTGATTTTCTCGAGATAAAAGCACTGACCTACAACATGACCGGCTGGCCGGCAAGAGCGCCGAAAGATCTCGAACTGAGATACTACTTCACGCTCCCGTCCGGAAAGAAAGCTGCGGATCTGTCTGTCTCTTCTTCGTACGGACAGGATGTCGCTTCGCTTCAGCTCCTGGATGCCAGCGGAAATACCGCGTGCGTACAGGTCATTTTCAAGGAGAATTCCTGCTACCCGGGCGGCCAGGAAGAGTATAAGAAGGAAGTACAGTTCCGTATCACGGGTCTTCCGCAGGACGCGGCTTCTTCTGGCAGCGCCTGCCTCTTCGAGGGAGGAGTTCTGGTCTATGG
>DBYF01000093.1:24004-24487 GCA_002310155.1 Mageeibacillus sp. UBA1193
CACCTCAGGCGACCAACCCGCCGTCCACTCCTTCCGGCAATGGAAAAGTGACGGTCTCCATCGAGTACAGCATGAACGGAAGCGGCAATGCCATCTCCGGAAATATGACCATCGAGAACGCGGGAGATGACGTGATCGATCTGGGTTCCCTCTCGATCGAATACTACTTCACGAATGAAAAATCCGGTGCCGTAGCCTTTGACTGCTACCACTCGGCCATTAGCCGCAAGGGCGGAAATTACGAGGCAATTAACAGTGTTAAGGGCGAATTCGGCAAGATAGAACCGGCGAAAGACGGAGCCGATACAGTCTGCACGATAAGTAGCTTCGGATCGGGAAAACTCGACAAGGGTGACAAGCTNNTTCGAGGGAGGAGTTCTGGTCTATGGAACGGTTCCGGATGGATCCGGTGCGGTAACACCGGCGCCGACTTCTGATCCTTCGCAGACGACCCAGGCACCTCAGGCGACCAACCCGCCGTCC
>DBYF01000093.1:24656-27283 GCA_002310155.1 Mageeibacillus sp. UBA1193
TACGAGGCAATTAACAGTGTTAAGGGTGAATTCGGCAAGGTAGAACCGGCAAAAGACGGAGCCGATACAGTCTGCACGATAAGTAGCTTCGGATCAGGAAAACTCGACAAGGGTGACAAGCTCATCGTACAGTTCTCGATCCATCACTCCGACTGGTCCGACTTCAATCTCTCGGATGATTATTCGAGACAGGCGACAGACAAGATCGTCATCCGTTCCGGAAGCAAAGTGATCTATGGCACAGGTCCGTCCTGATTGATATAATGAACCCGTGGCAAACGATTGACAGGATATCCTGTCTAAAGAAAACGGGTGGATAATTATGACGTTACCTATGCTCTTCCTCGGAATGTTGATCGGCACTTACGTGATCGGCTGGCTCCGTGTCTTATTCGACTATGTGTATTTCCGTTTGAAAGGAATGACATGCCTTTCTGTTTCGGGTATCTTTATCCGCTGGGAAAAGCTCTATACTACCTCGCATCCGCAGGGGAAGATGGTTTTCAGCGTCTCATCGAGACTGAACCAGATCTACCCGACGATCGTTATGTACAAAAGACCGGAAAGAGAGAGAAAGGTCGATCTGTTTTATTTCTCATTCTGTCTGGTCAGCAGTATCGGCCTGATCATTCTGGCGGTTGCATTTGAGATCTTCCTGTGCGAACGGGTCGGACCATATGTCGCCAGCCTCGCTGGCGGATTCTGCTTCGGCGGAGCGTCCGTGTTCTTATCGGTATTCCTGCGCCAGTACAGGTCACAGGTATCGCTGAAGCCGATCCGTGAGAAGGCGGATATGATGCTGAGGCTCCTGGCAAACGCGACGTCTCCTGACGAGCTCCTGCTCGAACCGTTTGACATCGTCAACTATACACACGGTTCCCTGGATGACAAAGTCAATTATCTGATCGTTTACTACGAGACTGCGGAGATCAAGAATGATCTTGCGGCCATGGCGACATGCGTCAATGAAATGATAAAGATCAACGGCCTGGGACTTACGGATACAGGACATTTCTTCATGGATTCGGTGCTCTACTCCTACTATTCTTTCCGGCAGAAGGATCCGGAACTGGCCAGGAAATATTATCAGCATTCCAAGAAGCGCATCGACTCGCACCGGGGCCTGACCGGAAGAAGAAAACTGGCGTACTATGCTTTCTATATCGAGGGAAACAAAGAATACGCAAAGACATACGCACAGGAGGGACTCGCTTCGCTGACTTTGGAAGTTCCGTCGGTCTTTCCCCTGGAGAGAGAATTCGAAGAGAAGATGCTGAAATATCTGCTTTCCCAGATCGATTCATAAATGAAGACAAGGAAGTGCTTTTCGAGCAGAAAAGCACTTCTTTTTTCGCCCCGGTGACGTTGCCAAGCGTGTGTGGCGAGAGTATAATATTTAGGCGTGATTATGTAAATAATGAATAAAGGCAGGCGATTGATTTATGGCATTTATTGACGAAATTAAAGCAAAAGCAAAGAGCAACAAGAAGACCGTCATTCTTCCTGAGTCCATGGACAGAAGAACTTTTGAGGCGGCAGCTGAGATCCTCGCTGAGGACATCGCGAACCTGATCATCATCGGTACAGATGAAGAGGTCAAGGCAAACAGCGAAGGACTTGATATTTCCAAGGCAACAATTATCAACCCGCACACATACGAGAAGACACAGGAGTACATCAACGGCTTCTATGAGCTCCGTAAGGCAAAGGGTATGACACCGGAAGAAGCTGAGAAGACTCTCCTCGGTGACTATATGTACTATGCTTGCATGATGGTTAAGATGGGCGACGGTGACGGTATCGTTTCCGGTGCGTGCCACTCCACAGCAAACACACTCCGTCCGTCCCTCCAGATCATCAAGACAGCTCCGGGCACCAAGCTCGTTTCCGCTTTCTTCGTAATGGTCGTTCCGGACTGCGAGTACGGTGAAGACGGTGTATTCGTATTCGGTGACTGCGGTCTCGTTCAGAACCCGAATCCGGAAGAGCTCGCTGCTATCGCAGGTTCTTCTGCTGCATCCTTTAAGCAGCTCGTTGGTAAGGAGCCGGTAGTTGCTCTTCTTTCCCACTCTTCCATGGGTTCCGCTAAGCACGACGACGTTACCAAGGTTGTTGAAGCTACAAAGATCGCTAAGGAAGAATATCCGCAGTTCGCGATCGACGGTGAGCTCCAGGCTGACGCTGCTATGGTTCCGTCTATCGGCGCTTCCAAGGCTCCGGACAGCAAGGTTGCAGGTAAGGCTAACGTTCTTATCTTCCCGGATCTCGACGCAGGTAACATCGGATACAAGCTGGTTCAGAGACTGGGCAAGGCAGAAGCTTACGGCCCGATGTGCCAGGGTATCGCAAAGCCGGTCAACGACCTTTCCCGTGGATGCTCCGCGAAGGATATCGTTGGTGTAATCGCTATCACAGCTGTACAGGCTCAGAATTCTTAAGTCAAATAGAAGCGGGACAGGAGACTGCCCCGCTTTACTTTTGAAATAACAGTATCGAAGGAGAAAATGAATGAAGATTTTAGTTATCAACTGCGGAAGTTCTTCCTGCAAGTTCCAGCTCTTTGAAACATCCACCGGCGACGTTCTTGCTAAGGGTAATGCCGAGCGTATCGGTATCGACGGCAAGCT
>DBYF01000101.1:0-2166 GCA_002310155.1 Mageeibacillus sp. UBA1193
GAGCAGCAGATCGCACAGGTGTTCCAGAAAGGATATACCTGCAAGGGTAAAGTGATCCGTCACACAGTCGTGAAGGTCGCCAACTAGTTTTGAAACTAAGAATACAAAATATAAAGGAGTACACACTATGGAAAACTTTGAGAGAATGAGTCTGGTCCCAACCGTTATTGAGTCGACAAATCGTGGCGAGCGTGCATACGATATCTTCTCCCGCCTTCTGAAAGAAAGAATCGTTATTCTTTCCGAAGAAGTAAACGCAGTAACAGCTAGCCTTATTACTGCACAGCTTCTGTTCCTGGAAGCTGAGGATCCGGACAAGGATATCCAGTTCTATATCAACAGCCCGGGAGGATCCGTTACTGACGGCATGATGATCTACGACACCATGCAGCACATTAAGCCGGACGTGCAGACGATCTGCATGGGTATGGCCGCTTCCATGGGTGCTGTACTTCTGACAGCAGGTACTAAGGGCAAGAGATTCATCCTGCCGAACGCGGAAGTCATGATCCACCAGCCTCTGGGCGGTGCACAGGGTCAGGCAACCGATATCCTGATCGCAGCAGATCACATCAAGAGAACGAAGCAGAAACTCAACAAGATCCTGGCAGATGCTTCCGGACAATCTCTTGAGACCATCGAGAAGGATGTTGAGCGTGATAACTGGATGACTGCAGAGGAAGCTCTGAAGTATGGTCTGGTCGATCACATCATGGAGAAGAGAGCATAAGGTTTTCACTTAAGGCTTGATTCTTCCGGTAAAAAAACACAAAACGGAAAGCGCGAAAGTGCTTTTCGACAAAGGAGGAAAAAGATATGGCAAAAGTAATTGGTATTGACTTAGGTACAACAAACTCATGCGTCGCGGTAATGGAAGGTACTGAACCGGTCGTTATCCCGAATCCGGAAGGTAACAGAACCACTCCGTCCGTCGTCGCTTTTTCTAAGAACGGTGAGCGTCTCATCGGTCAGGTAGCAAAGCGTCAGGCAGTTACCAACCCGGAGAGAACCGTTCAGTCCATCAAGCGTGAGATGGGTTCGAGCTACAAGGTATCCATCGATGACAAGCAGTATTCTCCGCAAGAGATCTCCGCAATGATCCTTTCTAAGCTCAAGAGCGATGCAGAGGCTTATCTCGGACAGACAGTCACACAGGCTGTTATCACAGTTCCGGCTTACTTCTCCGATGCTCAGCGTCAGGCAACAAAGGACGCAGGTAAGATCGCTGGTCTCGAAGTACTGCGTATCATCAACGAGCCGACAGCAGCATCCCTCGCTTACGGCCTTGATAAGGAATCCGATCAGAAGATCCTCGTATTCGACCTCGGCGGCGGTACATTCGATGTATCCATCCTCGAGATCGGTGACGGTGTATTCGAAGTACTTGCAACAGCAGGTAATAACCGCCTCGGTGGTGATGACTTCGATAAGAAGATCGTTGATTACCTCGTAGACACATTTAAGAAGGAGCAGGGCGTAGATCTTACTACAGATAAGATGGCTATGCAGAGACTTAAGGAAGCAGCTGAGAAGGCAAAGATCGAGCTTTCCGGTGTTACAACTTCTAACATCAACCTGCCGTACATCACAGCAGACGCTACAGGCCCGAAGCACCTCGACATCACACTCACACGTGCGAAGTTCGATGAGCTCACTCGTGACCTCGTAGAAGCTACCATGGAGCCGGTTCGCCGTGCAATGTCCGATGCGAACATGACACCGGATGACATCCAGAAGATCCTTCTGGTTGGTGGTTCCACACGTATCCCGGCAGTTCAGGAAGCTGTTAAGAATCACTTCGGCAAGGATCCGTTCAAGGGCATCAACCCGGACGAGTGTGTCGCTATCGGTGCTGCTATCCAGGCTGCAGTTCTTACCGGTGATGTTAAGGGACTTCTCCTCCTCGACGTTACACCTCTTTCCCTCGGTATCGAGACAGAAGGCGGCGTATTCACAAAGATGATCGAGAGAAACACAACCATCCCGACAAAGAAGAGCCAGGTTTACTCCACAGCTGCTGATAACCAGTCCCAGGTAGACGTTCACGTATTCCAGGGCGAGCGTGAGATCGCAAGATACAACAAGGAGCTCGGTAACTTTATCCTCGATGGTATCGCACCGGCACCGCGTGGTGTTCCGAAGATCGAAGTTACATTCGATATCGAT
>DBYF01000101.1:2171-2398 GCA_002310155.1 Mageeibacillus sp. UBA1193
GTTAACGTAAGCGCGAAGGACCTCGGTACTAACCGTGAGCAGCACATCACGATCACTGCTTCTTCCAACATGAGTGAGGAAGATATCAACAAGGCGATCAAGGAAGCTGAGATGCACGCTGCTGAGGATAAGGCTCGTAAGGAAGAAGTCGAAGTTAAGAACAAGGCTGAGTCCTGTGTATATCAGACAGAGAAGACCATGAAGGATCTCGACGATAAGATGGATCC
>DBYF01000101.1:2459-3735 GCA_002310155.1 Mageeibacillus sp. UBA1193
GAAGACATGAAGACCGAGACAGATAACGTTACTAACGCTTTCAGTAAGGTCGCTGAAAAGATCTACGCTCAGGTTCAGCCTGAGGGTGGTGCTCAGCCGAATCCGCAGGACTTCACAGGCTTTAACGGTGGAGCAGGAGCTGCACCGGATCAGGGCGCTGAAGGCGGCGAAGGCTTCAAGAGTGCCGGCGGAGATTTCTAATTCCCCGCATTAGAAACGAACAGATAAGAGGCAGGGCTGTGCACGGGAAATCGTGTACAGCCTTATGCCGATAAAGGAGGAACAAGGCTTTGGCTGAACAGAAGCGAGATTATTATGAGGTCCTGGGCGTAGACAAGAATGTCTCGGAGGACGAACTCAAAAAGGCATACCGTAAAATGGCCAAGCAGTATCACCCGGACCTGCATCCGGGCGATAAGGAAGCGGAAGCGAAGTTCAAGGAATGTAACGAAGCGTACGCGGTCCTTTCTGACGCAGAAAAGAGAAGAAACTACGACCAGTTCGGTCATGCCGGTGTCGATGGACAGGGCTTCTCCGGATTCTCGGGTTCCGCAGTCGATCTCGGAGATATCTTCGGATCGTTCTTCGGCGGTGCTTTTGGCGGCGGCGGAAGAAGAAACAACGGACCTGTACGTGGTGCCGATCTCAAGTACAATATGTCGCTCGAGTTCATGGAAGCGGCGTTCGGCGTAGATAAGACCATTACGATCAACAAAGAGGACACCTGTTCCGTATGTAAGGGATCTGGTGCAGCGGCGGGAACGAAGCCGGAAACATGTCCCACATGTAAGGGAAGCGGACGCATCCAGCAGCAGACACAGACACTCTTCGGTATGACGATGGTCACACGTGACTGTCCGGCATGTAACGGCAGAGGAACGGTCATCAAGAATCCGTGCCCGAATTGCCGTGGTAGAGGACGCGCAGTCATTAAGAAAGAACTCAAGGTTCATATCCCGGCCGGTGTCGATACGGGCGATATGCTCCCGATCTCCGGTGAAGGTGAGCCGGGTCTTCGCGGCGGCCCATACGGAACACTCTATATCCAGTTCCGTGTTAAACCGCATCCGATCATCCAGAGACAGGGCAACAACACCTACTGTGAAGTACCGATCACATTCTCCCAGGCAGCGCTTGGTGCAGATGTACAGGTCGTTACGATCGACGGTGAGCAGACCGTTCATGTTAAGGAAGGAACCCAGCCGGGTGATTCCCTGACACTGAAGAGCAAGGGTATCCCGTACAAGAACAGATCCGGCATGAGAGGTGATCACAC
>DBYF01000101.1:3905-13140 GCA_002310155.1 Mageeibacillus sp. UBA1193
TTTTTGATTCATAAGTTTAGTGATACTATCAGTGGCATGTTAACGCGTGCCAATAATAGTCAAGTCTGGCTAATGTCTCAGAAGACTGTGTAGAGCCGCATACGCCACATGTATCACAGTAATAGTAACCTCTCCAGTCTTCGTATACTCTTCCTCCGCGTGAATATAAGGATGTGGAATATACGATCCACCAAGTTGAAGATGTCCATTTGATTCCCTGTTTGGCGGCAACCTGTAACGAAAGCTGTTCAGTAGATGCTTTTGTTGAAGTTGCGGGAACTGTGAGCAATGAAAGCAAACAAGCCAAAGTTAACACTAATACAATCATTTTCTTACCCATAAATACACCTCCATATAGTTGATAATTTCATTATCCGATAGAGCGTAGGTAAAAGAAATAAAGATAGTGCTTAATTGAATAACAATCTTTCAGGAATCGTATTTCAGTATCTCGGATTCTCCTACATCGACATTGAGAGAACTGTTGGCTGCGATGAGCTCGATGCTCTTTTCGGAACCGATCCAGTCATAGAGCATCCTAGCCGGGCTGTCCGAAGGTTCATCGGCGCGGATCGCGACGTAAGCGGTCGTGATATACGGGTAGGAATGATCCTTGAAGGTCTCTGTCTTCGGGACAACACCGTCGATAGCTACGAGGTCGATATAACCGTTCTCAAACGCCCAGTCGAGGTACGAGATGATGTTATAGCCGATCGCATACTTGTCGTAGGAGACGGAATCGGTAATGCTCTCCATATCATCCTCGAAGTAGAAGTGATCCATCATCTTAGAGAAATCCGGTGCGTCGCCGTCAGGCCACAGGAATTCTTCGAAGAGACGCTGGCTGCCGGACTGGTCATCACGGAAATAGGGATGGATCTCCGCGTCAGGGCCTCCGACCTGTTTCCAGTTCGTGATCTTACATTCATAGATACCGCGGATCTGATCCTGCGTGAGGCTCTTTACCGGGCAGTCCGGAGCAACGATAAAGCCGAGTCCGTCGTAGCCGTATGGCTTCATCTCAATGTTGGTCTTTACTTCACGGAAATGCTTCTCTTCCTCTTCGGTAGGTGCGACGAGGAAAACGAGATCTGCAACTCTATCCGCCAGGTTGATCCATGCACCATGCGTCTTCGAACACATCGGAGCTCGGGACTGGTCATTACCCATGAAGTATTCGTATACAGCTGCCGTGATCGGCTTTCTCGCAGTGGAACTGTCAATGATCGGGAAGCGCTCCGGATAGAGCTTAAAGTAAGCCTGTGTATCATCTAAAGTTACCATCGTGTCCGTGAAGGATTCCGATTCTGTAGTCGTCGTATCTTCCGTAGTTTCTGAAGTCTCTGTAGTCTCTGTAGTCTCTGTAGTCGACTCAGTCGTCGGTTCCGTCGTAGTCGTTGTGGTGGTTTCCTCTGTCGTTAACTTGGCTTTGCGATCACTGTCCTTCGTCTTACATGCGGAGAAAAGAAACGCGACCGATACGATCAAGGCGACGATTTTACAAGAACGTAGATGTGCCCCTGAAAGTGCTTTTGCATTAAACATATCCCAATACCTCTTAAAACTTGTTTCCCGGTCAGTACCCATCTGACCCTATACTTGGATTGTAGCACGTGGGAAGAAGAAAGAATATACGAAAAATAAAAGCTCCGACGAGGAACCGGAGCTTTTATTCATAACAGGGAGGCTGTATTGCTTAATCCTGCTTCATTTCATAATACTTGGTGGTAAAGACTCCATCGAAGAAGTTCTCTACGTATGTAGGAGTGATCTCCCACTTTCTCTGCGTTCTTGAGATCTCTGTGGTGTAATCCTCAAGGAGATATACAGTGTAGTCCATATCTACACCGCGGTAGTTAACAAGCGGAACCGCTTCCACGCTCTCGATGGAAACTTTGTTGCCCTGCTTCTTGATCCTTACCTTCGCTAGAGCCTCAACATAGGTCTCGTTCCAAGGCATGTTGGAAACGAAATTGCCGAGAGAGTAGAAGCAAGGAACTTCTTTACCGTCAGCGGTGGTCAGGATCTCCAGAGGCTGGATAACGTGCGGGTGAGTACCGATGATCAGGTCAGCGCCTGCATCTGCGATCTGCTGAGCGAGGCTCTTCTGATACCACGAAGGTGTCGTCTGATACTCTTCACCCCAGTGCGGGAACACGATAACGATGTCTGCCTGCTCGCGTGCTTTTGCAATGTCGGCCTTGATGAGCTCGATATCGATGAGCTTGACCATGTACTTGGAATCTGCAGGGAGAGTAAAACCATTGAGGTTCTGTGTGTAGTTAAGGTAAGCGACCTTCACGCCCTTATACTCACCGATCACGATATTGTCGTAATCTTCAGGGGAGTCATACATACCGGTGAGGAGAACGTCGTCCTGGCTCTTCCAGAATTCGATATCTTCAAGAGCGATGTTTCTGCCCTTATCCCAGCTGTGGTTCGTAGCGTGAGTGATAACATTGAAGCCTGCGTTAACGACTGCTTCGCCGCACTCGATCGGAGCACCGAATACAGGGAAGTTGGTCCACTGCGAACGGTCGGAAGTAAGAACGACTTCCTGGTTGATGATTCGGATGTCTGCTTCGCTGATGTAATCCTTGATGTTCGCGTAGATACCGTCATAGTTATAGGTTCCGTCTTCCTGAAGACCGGAATTGGTGATCATGAGGTGATAGAGGTTATCGCCGACAGCGACCAGGTCTACATACTCGGTCTCGCCGGTGATACCGTATTCTTTACAGAATTCTGCGTTTCTGGAATCGTAAGTGAAGGAGTTGAGAAGATGCTGTCTCATCGCGCCGGCATTCAACTGGCGGGTCCAGTATTCCTTCGTATCTGTGTCTTTACCACGGCCGATTCCGACGAGATCGTAGGAATCGTAAACGGGTGTCTCCATGACAGGCATCTCGAGTTCTTCCGCAGGAAGCTCTGCAGGAGCAGTATTCTCCAGGACGACCACCTGATTATTGCCCGCAGGAGAAGCACCGTAGTCGGAGATCTCTACGTTCTGGTCTGCCGAATGTACCGGCTGGGTCATCTGTTTCATGTTCCATCTGGAATGCAGGAGAAGTGCGGTGGGGAAAGCAAGCAAAACCGTCACAACTGCGACCAGTTTCGCGATCTCTTGACCTCTGGATTTTGCACGTCTGTTTTTCAAAATCTCAAGCCCCTTTATACCTTCATAATAAAATTCTATAAATAACTTTTAATATTTGCAACAGGTTTTTGAAGGTTGTAAAATAAATGCAAAATAAATATTTGTGAGTGTGAATGTTTTTATGAAATGGGTGGAGATCGAGATCACGACAACAGAAGACGCATCGGACGCTATTTGCGAGATGCTTTCCCAGCTGGGAGCCGACGGAATCGCCGTCTGTGACCCTCTGGAGATCAAAAGGATCATCGACGATCCGGACTCTCTGGCATATGCCGATGACGGATTTGTGGATTCACTGGGATCGGATGTAAAGATCCAGGCTTACTTCGCAGAATTCGATGACGGTATCCGTCTCGGGGCGAAAGAAGAGGAATACGAGAATCCTGAGGGCGTCGGCACGATCTACGGAAACATCGCAACAGGAAGTAAATCACTTGAGGAGACGATCTCTTTACTGGAAGAGCGTCTCGCCGCGATCGGGGAATTCCTTCCGGTCGGTGACGGTAAGGTCTCCTATAAATACGTCAAAGACGAAGACTGGGAAAACGAGTGGAAGAAAGATTACCATGCTTTCTCCGTATCCCCGCGTGTGACGATCGCACCTTCGTGGGAAAGAGAATCCGTAAGTGAGACGGAAGACCAGAAAGTGGTCTATCTTGACCCGGGTTCCGCCTTCGGAACAGGAACACATGAAACTACATCTATGTGTGCAGAATTCATTGACGAGCATCTATCTACAGAGGATTCCGTCCTCGATGTAGGCTGCGGTTCGGGCATTCTTGCTATCATCTGCAGTAAGCTCGGCGCCAAGGATGTCGAGGCTTGTGACATCGACAGACTGGCGGTAGACGTTGCTGTGCAGAACTGTAAGGAAAACGACGTGGACGTCGACTGCTATACCGGTGAACTGAAAGATGCGAAGAAGGAAGGCTACAGCCTGATCATCGCGAACATCGTTGCCGAGATCATCGCAGGGATCGCGCCGCTGGTTCCGGGTAAACTTCTCCCTGGCGGAAGATTCATCACCAGTGGTATCATTGACCATAAGAAAGAGATCGCTCTTAAGGCTTGTGAAGAAGCAGGCCTCAAGCTGATCGAAGAGAAGCAGAAGGGCGACTGGCACGCGTATTATTTCGAGAAGCAGTAATTGCTTCCTTTAGGGAGTGGACATGGCGTATAAGATTCTCATCATCGACGATGACAGGGATATCCTTCTGATCATCTCGGATATGCTCTCGGGCTACGGCTATGAAGTCACGACGGCAGAATCCGCGGACGAAGCTTTTGATCTTTTGTCTAAGAACTCCTACCATCTCCTGCTTCTCGATATCAACCTTCCGGATGCGGACGGATTCGAGATCTGTAAGCAGCTCCGTGAAGTATCGACTGTTCCAGTGATCTTCGCAAGCGCCCGCACATCGGAGAGCGACCGTATCTCAGGCTATGAGATCGGCGGAGACGATTATCTCCCGAAGCCCTATTCCATGAAGGAACTCCTTGTTCATGTGCAGGCATTACTTCGTCGCACGTATGGATTCTCGACGGAAGAGAAGATCGTCAATTTCGGGGATATCTCCGTTAACATTACTTCAAGGTCGGTAACGAAAAACGGAGAGCCGGTAGCGCTGTCGCTTCGTGAGTTCGACCTGCTGGCTTTCCTGTGTGAGCATAAGAACGAAGCGATGCCGAAGGATAAGATCCTGACGTCTGTATGGGGTGCTTTTATGACATCGGAAGCTTCGACCCTGACCGTACATATCCGCTGGCTCCGTGAAAAACTCGAGGAAGACCCGGCGGACCCGAAGTTTATCAAGACCGTCTATAAAGTAGGCTACATGCTGGAGGTGCCGGAGAATGCGTAAACGTGTGATCGGCATCTTCGCCGTTTTATTGATCCTTCTGATCCTTCTGACCGTGATGCTCTATCTCGGTTCGGGGAAAAGAGGGGACGAATCCACAAGTGAGAACCTCGTTAAGATCAATGAGATCGAGAAGCTCATCGAGGACGAAAACACGGAAAAAGCCTCCGAAAAACTCTCGGATCTGTCGGATGATCTGCGGAAATGTAATGCCGGATCGGGCCGGGACAGCCGGATCCTGATCATCGGAGGCATTTCCTGCATATTCCTTCTAAGTGCCGGAATCTTCGTATTTGTAACAGTGTTACACCCGCTGAAGAAAATCTCGAAGTACACCAGTGAGATCGCCAAAGGCAACACGGACATCCCGCTGACTTACGACAGAGGATCAGAGGTCGGGGAATTCTCCTGGGCGTTCGACAGCATGAGAAAAGAACTCAATAAAGCACGTGCTTCGGAGAAGGAAGCGATCGAGAATAATAAGACGGTCATCGCGACACTGTCCCATGACATCAAGACACCGATCACCTCGATCCGTGCTTATGCGGAAGGCCTCGAAGCGAACATGGACAGCACTCCCGAGAAACGTGCCCAGTACCTTCAGGTCATCATGAAAAAGAGCGATGAAGTCAGTAAAGTCACGGATGACCTGCTGCTACACTCCCTGTCAGACATGAACCGACTGAAAGTCGAGAAGAAGGAGTTCGAGATAAGTGCTTTTGTAGCGGGCGCGGTAAAGGATCTCGATCCGGACGGAAAAGAGATCTCGTATGACTCCTGCGGTATCGAAGGAGATGTTAGCGCTGACCCCGACCGACTCCTGCAGTGTGTCGAGAACCTGGTCACCAACGCTCGTAAATACGCTCCGGGGCCGATCTCCGTAAGGCTCGAAAGAAAAGATTCAAGTATATCTATATGTATAAAAGACAGCGGCAAGGGTATTCCGGACGAGGATATGCCGTTCATCTTCGATAAGTTCTATAGAGGACATAACAAAGGATCGCAGCAGGGATCCGGACTCGGTCTTTATATCGTGAAGTATCTCATGACACAGATGGATGGAGATATCACGCTGCAGAATATGCCGGACGGATTACTGGCGAAGCTGATACTTCCGATTGAGAAAAAAGATTGATCATGGAGAAAGGTTAAGGACTTCTTAATATGTTTTCACGGACAATGGGTACAACGAAAATATATGAGAAGGAAAAAGGAGACAAAAACACATGAGTCAGAACATTCTTACCGCACATGATCTCTGCAAGAGCTTTGCGCATAACGGCGGACAGGTACATGTGCTTTCCCATGTCGATCTGGAAATAAAGGAAAAAGATTTTACTGTAGTAATGGGCGCGTCGGGTTCCGGTAAGTCCACGCTTCTTTACGCGCTTTCAGGAATGGATAAGGCCACATCGGGACAAGTGCTTTTTGACGGGAAGGATCTCGTGAAGATGAAGGAGAAAGAACTCGCTTCGCTTCGCAGCCACGACTTCGGTTTCATCTTCCAGCAGATGCACCTGATCTCGAACCTGACACTTCTGGAGAACGTCGCGGTTCCGGGTTATCTCAATAACGGAAAGAGCGCGTCCGAGGTAAAGGCCCGCGCCGAGAAGCTTCTTGAGCAGATGGGCATCTCCGATGTAAAGACGCATCTTCCGTCGCAGGTCAGCGGCGGTGAGCAGCAGCGCTGCGCGATCGCAAGAGCGATCATCCACGAGCCGAAGCTCCTGTTCGCAGATGAGCCGACGGGTGCGCTGAACAGAAAGAATACGAAGGAAGTCCTGGACCTGCTGACGGCGCTTAACCGAAACGGTCAGAGCATCCTGATGGTCACCCACGATCTTCGCGCGGCACTTCGTGCGAGCCGGCTTCTGTATCTGGAAGACGGTAACGTGATCGGGGAGATGACACTTCCGCCGTACGATAAGGAAGAGGAAAAGAGCCGCGAGACACAGGTCGGCGCATGGCTGTCCTCCATGAAGTGGTAAGGAGGAACGAAAATGGATATCCTTACTTTGCTTCGTGCCAACATTAAAAGAAAGAAGGGCACGTTCCTTGGCATCGTGCTCCTGATGATCATCGTGTCGATGTTCCTGACGACGATCTACAGCGTGAAGAAGAACGTCAGGAAAAGCGTCGACGATGCGTATGAGGAAGCCAATGCGGCGAACCTCATGATGAACATCACGAACGAACGTCTTTCAGATGAACTTCTGCAGAAGGTCAAAGACCATCCGCTGGTCGATCACGTAGCGACTTCTGATGCCGTTCTGATGAGAAGACATTTCGTAAAGGATAAAGAGGACAACCAGAGCTGGCTGATCGTGCCGCTCAATGATGTTGTCACCAAGCAGTTCAAAGATGACTTTTCCGGTTATCTCGATGAGGTCCGCCCGATCTCGGAAAACGGCATTTATCTCGTTCAGGGTATCGCCACCAACGACGGCTGCAAAGTCGGAGATGACCTGCGCTTCGAAACTAAGTCCGGAGAATATACACTTAAGATCGAAGGATTCGTTGTTGAGCCTGTGGACGGCTGCGCAATGGTCGGATGGAAGACAGTATATGTCGCACCGGAGACCTTCGAAAGACTTGCTGCTGATGTGGATGTTGCCTCTGACTCGGAGGTCGCGGGAAGAGTCACGATCGTTTATGTGTATAAGAGTGCTGATTGCGAATTAAGTGACGGTGAGTTTGCAAGAACGATCAACCGTGACACCGGGATCCAGGACTATGCATACGCTTCGGCAACAGAGACCCAGATGAAGCACTACACCAATCTTTTCTCGGACATCATCTGCTCGATCATGATCGGATTTGCGATGGTCCTCGCGGGCGTTGTGCTGATCATCATGGCGCACAATATCACCGTGACGATCGAGATGAGCTATGCGGAGATCGGCATCCTGAAAGCCGAAGGATTCACAAAGGGAAGAATACGCGTGCTCTATATGCTGCAGTATCTTCTTGCAGAGATCGTCGGTGCCATTATCGGAACCATTCTCTCGATCCCCATGATCTCTCTTTTCGGCGGGATCTTCCAGCCGATCACGGCAATCATCGCGAAGAAAGATGTCGATCTCGGGACGAGTCTCCTGGTGCTTCTCGTGATCCTGGTACTGTCGGTCCTGGTCATCCTTCTTGCGACGAGAAAAGTGGCGAAGGTTTCTCCGGTAAAAGCACTGACCGGCGAGAGCAGGGATGTCTATTTCGACAGTTTCCTGACGGCACCGGTTTCCGGAAAGAACCTGTCCATGAGCCTTTCCTACCGTCAGTTCAGTTCGAATAAGCGCCGCTATCTCGTGGCGATCCTGATCACGGCACTTCTGATGTTCTTCATGCTTACCGTAAATCTTATGGCCAGCTGCATGAAGTCGAAGTCCGCACTCGAGGCTTTGGGTTCGATCCTTTGCGAAGTCGAGGTAAGACCGCAGGATAGAAACTTTACCGAAGAGGAGATGGAGAAAATCGAATCTGTCGTGAAAGACGAAACGTGTGTCAATAAGTCGATCTTCTTTAGAAACGAGTATGTCACGGTCAACGGAAATACGATCTATTGTCAGTTTTATCGTGATCCGGAAACGATCAGTATGGTCTCCGGTAGAGCACCGGTCTATGACAATGAACTCGTTATCACGGATATCCTGGCCGAGGATCTGGGGCTCAAGACAGGCGATAAGCTCGAAGTTGCGAGAAGAGAATACAAGGAGGAATTTATCGTCTCGGGTATTTTCTGCAGCATGAACGATACCGGTATGACGATGGCCATGTCCGATGCCGGAGCAAAAAAGATCGGTGTGAACGGGTATGTCTGGTACGGCGCGAGCCTTTCGGAGCCGGAGGAGGCTGATCGGATCGCAGAAGCACTGAGAGAAAAACTCGGAGACAGGTTTAAGATCACGGCAGATTCCGATTTTTCCGAAGTCTCGGATATCAAGTCGATCTCGACTGCAGTCGATGCCATGCGTTATACGATCTATGTATTATCGATCATCTTCGTACTGGTCGTCGTTTCCATGATCTGCAGCAAGTCCTTTGCACAGGAAAGAAGAGACCTCGGCATCTATAAAGCCATCGGCTTTACCTCGGGAAAACTCCGCCTGCTGTTTGCACTTCGCTTCCTGATCATCGCCGTGATCGGATCTGCTTTAGGCATCGCTCTGAGTGTTCTTTTTTCAAACCGGACACTGAGCACGGTCCTCAGAAGCGTCGGTGTCTC
>DBYF01000101.1:13240-14087 GCA_002310155.1 Mageeibacillus sp. UBA1193
GTCATCGAGTAAAAGGTGTGCGGGTGCTTTTCGCGCGGCGGCGCCCGCTCACACGGTCGGAAAGACTTTGTTTGACGAATAATGCTAAATGCATGATAATGAAATCGCCGAGGCCATCGGCGATTTTTTTATAGCTTCGTAACTAGTGGGGGAAACTATGCTGAAAGTTTTTCTGGTCGAGGACGAGTTCGTCGTCCGTGAGGGAATCAAGAATAACATCGACTGGAGCGGGCATGGGTATGACTTCTGCGGCGAAGCTGGCGACGGCGAAGTTGCCTATTCCATGATCCAGAAATTAAAGCCGGATATCGTTATTACGGATATCAAGATGCCGTTCATGGACGGTATCACTTTGAGCCGTATGATCAAGTCCGAGTTCCCTTGGATCGAGATCATCATCCTTACCGGATACGAAGATTTCCAGTTCGCAAGAGAAGCGATCAAGATCGGTGTTTCGTGCTATCTTCTAAAGCCTGTCAACGGCGAGTCGATCATGAAAGAGGTCGATGCGCTTTCCGAAAAGATCCGCGAGAAGAAGGCGGAGAGAGAAGCGGCCCAGAGATACGAAGAGGAGATGCGTGAGAGAACCGAACTCGATAAGCGTGATTTCTTTAACACGCTCGTTAAGGGCGGCGCCAGCGCGTCGGAACTGATCAACGAGGCAAAGAAACTCTCGATCGATATTTCAGCGCTGCGATATAACATCATGCTCCTGAAGATCTGGTCGGATAAGCACGATATCGGTGAATATTCGAACAGCGTACTTCGTGTCGAGGAGACAGTACGAACGATCGCGGAAGAGCAGAGCGCTCTTTTCTTCGACTTCAAGGTCGAGGGCACGGCGCTT
>DBYF01000101.1:14177-24077 GCA_002310155.1 Mageeibacillus sp. UBA1193
CAGACCGTCGGAAGGATCACCGAGATCCATACTTCTTTTGACTGGGCCAGCCGTGCATACGCGCACCTTTATCTTACGAATGAGAACACGTTCATGGTCGGATCAGCAGAGGGACTCCGTCCGGAGACAAATGTCGACATTCCTTCGGAGATCGATCCGAAGCATATCGACCGCCGACTCATGAAGAGATTCCTTCGTGCCGGTGAACCTTCAGAGCTGACGTTCTTCCTCGAAGAGTATCTCAACAACATCGGCGATCACGCACTCCGCGCGAAGATGCTCCGCCAGTATATCGCGATGGATGTGTACTTCTGTGTGGCGGATTTTGCCGAAAATGAACTCGGTCTTTCGAAAGAAGAAATGGAACAGAAGATCTCTTTTCCTGACGGAGAAGTGCTTCTCGATGAGAATAAAACACACGATTATCTCTCGGGCATCCTCGGGACCGCGCTCGATCTTCGCGAAGATCACACGCTCGGCCGCTACCACGATGTCATGAAGGACGCGATCGCGTATATCTACGAACATTATTCGGATGAGGATCTGTCGCTCAATACACTCGCGGCGCAGGTCAACTTCTCGCCGAACCACTTAAGTTCGATCTTCAAGCAGGAGACCGGCCAGCCGTTCATCAAGTACCTTACTGACTACCGAATGAACATGGCAAAAGAAATGCTCCGCAGAACATCGAAGAAGAGTAACGAGATCGGCATCCTGGTGGGATATAAAGATCCGCATTATTTCTCTTATCTGTTTAAGAAGACACAGGGCGTGACCCCGACGCAGTACAGAAGTATGGGCCGCAGTGACAGTGCGCACGAAGACGCTGACCACGGAGATCAGGAAGAGTCATGACAAAAGAAAGAAGCAAGAAGCAGAGATCGCGTCTCGCGACGCAGATCCGTATATCTTATATCGTCCTGCTCTTGCCGAGTCTGGTCTTCATTGCGTATGCCTTCTATAACATGTGGTCGATCAATAAGCGTAACAATGATATGATCAGTTCCGTAGTTACGGCAAGCGAATTCAGCTCGCAGTTTAAAGAAGACTTCGATAACGCGACGTATCTTCTGATCGTAGGTTATGTCACGCCGGAGGATTCGGGACTGAAAGAAGAACTGGCGCAGGCGCGTGCCGTTGTCGATCAGCTCAAGGGATACACGAACACGGAAGACAACCAGCAGCGACTCCTTTACGCGGAGAAATATCTCAACAACCTGGAAACATACGTTGACCAGATCACGCAGAATCTCGGATCGGAAAACAAGTACGAAGATAACATGCTCATCTGGGAAAACGACGTACAGATCGTTACCTCGCTTCTGAAAGATACCGTTAATGAATATATCTATTATGAGAACCGGCAGATCCAGACGACGCAGGCGAATAACAATGACTTCTTCGTCAACATCGTAGAGATCTCGATCGGCCTTCTGGCCTTTGGTCTTGTGAGCATGGTCTTTGTCTCGTACTTCGGACCGAAGTTCATCACGCGCCCGATCGAGGAGCAGGTTAAAGAAGAGCAGAAGCTTCTCCGTAAAGCCGAGTTCGATCTTCTGCAGTCGCAGATCAATCCGCACTTCCTCTATAACACGCTCGACACGATCGTATGGTCCGCCGAGGCCGGTAACCAGAAGCAGGTCATCAGCATGGTCGGCAACCTCTCGGACTTCTTCCGCCTTTCACTGAATAAAGGTAAGGAGAACGTATTGATTCGAGAAGAACTCCAGCATGTAAGATCGTACCTTGAGATCCAGCAGATCCGTTATCAGGATATCCTCACGTTCGAGATCAACGTGCCGGAAGAATACTACGATTACCACATCCCGAAACTGACGATCCAGCCGGTCGTTGAGAATGCTCTCTATCACGGAATCAAGAATAAGCGTGGCGGCGGTAAGATCACGATCACAGCCGAGCAGAAGAAGGATTACTTCTCGATCATCGTGGAAGATACCGGTAAAGGTATGGAGCAGGACCGACTCCGTCAGGTGCGTAAGGCACTGCGCAACAGCACGCCGGAGAAGAATGTTGTATACGGTTTATATAACGTAAATGAGAGAATCCGACTGAATTTCGGTGAAGGTTACGGCGTGCATCTCGAGAGTATTCCCGAAAAAGGAACACGAGTAATCATCCGATTGCCGAAGAAGTAAGGCCAGATGTCATTTTATCTTTAACAGTGCTTTTGTAAAACAGAAAAATCTAAAACGAATTCGTAGAAATTTTAACCACGGAAATGAAGGGAGAAAAAATCCAACTTCGTTTCCGTTTTTTCTGCATGGTCTTTTCGCGGCGAAAACCTAAACTGGAACCAGATGACGGGGGAAGACCCCGAATATGGTTTTAACCAGGGAGGTAAAAAATGAAAAAAGTAGTTGCACTTATCATGGCTTCTGTTTTTGTATTCAGTCTTGCTACAGGATGTAAGAAATCCGATAAGAAAGAAGAAACAAAGGCTGAGTCCAAGACAGAGTCAAAGGCCGATGAAGGCAAAGGGGGAGAACAGAAACTGATCAAAGTCGGTATCATCAACAACGACCCGAACGAGTCCGGTTACCGTACAGCGAACGACGCAGACCTTCAGAAGATGTTCTGCAAGGATAACGGTTATGACGCTTCCTTCTCTTACAGCCTGAAGAACGATGAGCAGATCCAGTACGCGAAGACAATGATCCAGAACGAAGTTGACTATCTCCTGCTTTCCGCAGCTGATACAGCTGGTTGGGATTCCGTACTCCAGGATGCTAAGAACGCCGGCGTAAAGGTTATCCTTTTCGACAGAACGATCGACGCAGACCCGAGTCTCTATGAAGCTTCCATCGTATCCGACATGGATAAGGAAGGTGAAACAGCAGTTAACTGGCTCGCAAGCCAGGGACTTTCCGAGTACAAAGTAATCCATATCCAGGGTGTTATGGGTTCCGCTGCTCAGCAGGGCAGATCCGGTGCTCTTGATAAGAAGGTAGCCGCAGAAGCTAACTGGACGATCGTTGAGCAGCAGACAGCTGAGTGGAACGCAGAGAAGGCACAGCAGATCGTTCAGTCCGTTATCGACTCCGGCGAAAAGTTCAACGTAATCTACGCTGAGAACGACGATATGGCTAAGGGTGCTGTAGCAGCTCTTGACGCAGCAGGTATCTCTCACGGTGTTGGCAAAGACGTTATCGTAATGGGCTTTGACTGCAATAAGTGGGCTCTTGAAGAACTCCTGAAGAAGAACTGGAACTATGACGGTCAGTGCAACCCGTTCCAGGCAAGCTACATCGATGCGATCATCAAGGATCTCGAAGCAGGTAAGACACCTGAGAAGACGATCATCATGGATGAGAAGGGCTTCGACGCAGCGACGATCACACAGGACGACGTAAATAAGTACGGTATTTAATTATACATCCATTTACCTGGCGCGGTGCGGCGTTGATCCGTAAGGAGACACCGCACCGCGTTTTAAAATGAAAGAGGTATGACCCGTGGAATACGATGATAACAGATTGCTTGAAATGCACGGTATTGTGAAGACCTTTCCGGGCGTGCGCGCACTTCAAAATGTAGATTTTTTCCTTAACCGCGGCGAGATCCATGCGCTGATGGGAGAAAACGGTGCTGGAAAATCAACCTTGATCAAAGTTCTGACCGGTGTATATCCGAAAGACGGCGGTACGATCATTCTCGATGGTAATCCGGTGGTGATCCATTCTCCATCCGATGCCCAGAAGCTTGGTATCAGTACGGTATATCAGGAGATCACACTGTGCCCGAACCTCACGGTTGCGGAAAACATGTACATTGGCCGCGGTAAAGGTTCCCTTACTAACTGGTCGAAAATGAATGCCGATGCCAACAAGATCCTCGAGAAACTCGATATCCCCGCAAAGGCGAACATGCAGCTGGGTAACTGCTCGATCGCAGTACAGCAGATGGTCGCGATAGCCCGTGCGGTGGATATGGAGGCGAAAGTCCTGATCCTGGATGAGCCTACGTCCTCGCTCGATGAACAGGAAGTTGAAAAACTATTCGGACTGATGAGGGATCTGAAAGCCCTTGGCGTCGGCATCATTTTCGTCACTCACTTCCTCGATCAGGTATACGAAGTCTGCGATAAGATCACGGTCCTTCGCGACGGTCAGCTGGTCGGCGAATACGAGATCAAAGATCTTCCGCGAGTTCAGCTCGTCGCGAAGATGCTCGGTAAAGAAATGGATGACCTTTCTGATATTAAGGGAGAGCATGATACATACAAAGGTCTCGATGCTTGGGAGAATGTTTACGAAGCGCAGGGCCTTGTCAGTAACTCAGGTATCAAGCCCTTCGATTTCTATATCAGAAGAGGCGAAGTGAACGGCTTTACCGGCCTTCTCGGATCCGGACGAAGTGAGTGTGTCAGAGCGATCTTCGGTGCAGACCATGTCCTCAAAGGACGCACCAAAGTGAACGGTCTCGGTACGAGGATCAGAAGACCGCGTGACGCGATGAAGCACGGTATCGCTTATCTTCCTGAAGACAGAAAGATCGATGGTATCATCGGAGATCTTTCCGTAAGGGAAAACATCATCTTAGCACTCCAGGTCATGAAGGGATTCTTCAAGCCGTTTACGAAAGCCCAGGCGTATGCTTTTGCCGATGAATACATTAAGAAGCTGAACATTAAGACGGCATCGGCAGATACTCCTGTAAAATCACTTTCCGGCGGCAACCAGCAGAAGGTCATCCTTGCCAGATGGCTTCTGATGAATCCGCAGTATCTGATCCTCGATGAACCTACGAGAGGTATCGATGTCGGTACGAAAGTAGATATTCAGAAACTGGTCCTCGAACTGGCATCCGGAGGAATGAGTATCACGTTTATTTCTTCCGAGACAGATGAGATGCTCCGCACCTGCTCGAGACTGATCGTCATGCGTGACCGCAAGGTCGTTGGCGAACTGTCCGGCGATGAACTCACACAGAGCATGATCATGAGTACGATCGCGGGAGGAGAGTAAGGGATGAATAAATCATTAGATAAAGAATTCAAAAAGAAAACACAGGGCGGACTCCTGAAGCGGATCACCTCGAACCAGCTCTTTATTCCGATCATGGCGATCCTGCTGCTGAGCCTGATCAACCTGATCAATGATCCATCTTTCTTCAAGATCACACTCGGAAAGAATAACGATGGAAATCCGATCTTATCCGGATCTCTCATTACGATCCTGGACTACGGTTCCGAACTGGCGATCCTCGCCATCGGTATGACGCTCGTCACGGCAGCATCCGGCGGACAGGATATCTCGGTCGGTGCCACGATCGCGATCGCAGGTTCTGCGATGCTCCGTGTTCTCTGTGGATCCGAGGCAAGTCCGGAAACTCTGAAAGCTCCGATCTTCGTCGCATTCCTCGTTGCCGTTATTGTCGGTATGCTGTGCGGTGCTTTTAACGGAATACTGGTATCGTACTTCAAGATCCAGCCGATGATCGCGACCCTCATACTGTTTACGGCAGGCCGGCATATCGCCGCCTGGATCAACTTCAACCGTCTTCCGATCGTTCCGGGTAAGACATTCAAATACTTCGGCGGAGTTATCCCGGGTATCCCGGTACCGACGACGGTATTCATAGTCATCATATGTGTCATAGTGATGGCTCTTGTCCTGAAGTTTACCAACCTCGGCCTCTACACGCAGTCGGTAGGTATCAACGAAAAGTCCGCGAGACTGAACGGTATCAATCCGGTCGTCGTCAAGATCATCGCATTCGTTATCCTCGGTGTCTGTGTCGCGGTCGCGGCCCTCATCAAGGTCAGCCGTATCTCTTCGATCAACTACTCAGTTATCGCGAAGGATATTGAGATGGATGCAATCCTCGCAGTCGCTCTCGGTGGTAACTCACTGTCCGGCGGTAAGTTCAATATGTGGGCATCCGTTCTCGGCGCATATGTTATCCAGTTCCTGACGACTACACTTTATAAGTTCCACGTTCAGTCGGATGCGCTTCCGGCGTATAAGGCGGCCGTTGTTATCGCACTGGTGCTTTTCTCGGCGCCGAAGGTAAGAGAAGTCGTTACGGACTTCTTCAAGAAGAATTTCAGCAAGAAGGACAAGAAACCGTCTGTGCTTGCTGCGGATAGTGGAGAGGAGGAAGCCGCATGAATGAGAATAGAATGAGAAGGGGTGGTATCTTTAACCGCATCAGCGACACCAATCTCCTTTTTGTCATCACACTCGTAATTTTCTTCGTGATGTATTCAGGCGCTGTTCTGATCCAGGGCGAAGGTTTTAGAAAGCCGCAGATGTTCTTCGATATCCTGAACTCGAATGCGGGTCTCATCATCGTCGCTCTCGGTATGAGTGTCGTCATGATCTCCGGCGGGATCGATATCTCCGTCGGCGGTGTGGTCGGACTGGTCACGATGTGCTGCGCGGTATATCTCGATAAGGGCGGCGGAAACGTATTCGTCTCCATGCTGATCGCACTCGGTGTCGGTCTGGCGTTCGGTCTCGTACAGGGTTTCCTGGTTGCTTACTGCGACATCCAGCCGTTCATCGTAACGCTCGCGGGCATGTTCTTCGCCCGAGGTATGACGACCATCGTTCACACCAAACCGTTCAATGTCGAGAACAAAGCTTTCCAGAAATTGAAGAACACGAGGATCGAGATCCCGGGCATGGGATCGTATACGAAAAAAGGCGGTTACATCCCCGCTTATATCGAGATCGGTGTGGTCGTAGCGATCGCTCTTGTGGTAATATTATTCATAGTTCTGCGCTACACCAAGCTCGGCCGCGCATTCTACGCGGTAGGCGGTAACAAGCAGAGCGCGCTCATGCTCGGTATCAATGTAAAAAGGACCAAGTTCCTCTCACATGTGATCTGCGGACTTCTGGCGGGTGTCGCCGGATATGTATACTTCCTGAACGTAGGATCCGGTTCTGTATCTCACGCAGCAGGAATGGAGATGAACGCGATCGCTTCTTCCATCATCGGAGGAACGATGCTGACAGGTGGTGTAGGTAATATCGTTGGAACGCTGTTCGGTGTTCTCTCGCTGTGCACGATCCAGAAGATCGTCGCATCCGCGGGTCTCGGTGAAGCCTGGTGGACAGGTATTACGATCGCGGCGATGCTGTGTATCTTCCTGCTGATCCAGAGTATCATCATGGGACAGAAGAAGAGGACCCTGAAAGTGTAAGGAGCTTACTGATGAGAAAATCGGTACAACTGACTTCGGCTATTCTCCTGCTGGCAGTACTTTTGACTGCCTGCAGGAGCAGCTCTGTCTCGGAGAGCTCGACAAGCGCGTCTTCTCTGGAGAAGACAGTCACTGTCGGTTTCTCCCAGCTCGGTGCGGAGTCAGACTGGAGAAGTACCAATACGGAATCCATGCAGACTGCACTGTCGAGGGAGAACGGTTATAATCTCATCTACAAAAACGGCCAGCAGAAGCAGGCCAACCAGGTCACGGCCCTGCGTATGTTTATCCAGCAGGACGTGGACTATATCGTCCTCGCACCGGAGACGGAGACCGGCTGGGACTTCGTTCTCAAGGAAGCACAGGAAGCAGGTATTCCGGTCATCATCGTCGACCGCCGTGTCGATGTCGAGGATCCTTCGCTTTATACCTGCTGGGTCGGATCGGACTTCGATCTCGAAGGACGTAAGGTCGCCGCGTGGATCCATGAATATACACAGTCGAAGGGCATCGAGGGCCAGGATATCCATATCGTACATATCCAGGGCACCGAGGGCTCGACGGCACAGATCGGAAGAACAAGAGGTCTTACCAATGCCGTAAGGATGTACGGATGGGATCTTCTCGCGCAGGGCGACGGTGATTTTACCGAAGTAAGAGGAAGGGAAGTCATGGCATCTTTCCTCCGCCAGTACGACAACATCAATGTCGTATATTGTGAGAACGATAACGAAGCGATCGGCGCGATCGCAGCCATCGAAGCGGCCGGCAAAAAAGTCGGACCGGACATCGCCAACGGTGAGATCATGGTCGTCTCTTTCGACGGAATCAATGCCGACGCGATGCAGTATTTAAAAGAAGGAAAGATCTCGTGTATCGCGGAGTGTAATCCGCATCACGGACCGCGTGTCCAGGCCCTGATCGAGACACTCGAAAGAGGAGAGACACCGGATAAGTATAACTATGTACAGGAGACACTCTTCAGCTCCGTTCAGGAGATCAAGTCAGTGACTGTAGGCGATGAGTCCTACGAAGTCACGATCGTAAAGTAATAAACAGCATCCTGCTTTCCCCGTGTAAAGTGGACAAAATCAAGAATTTGTGAGAAACTGTCAGCGCTTATAGAAGCACAGAAACAGCACGGACGAGTGCTTTTCGCAAGGAGAGAGGAATATGAAGAAGATCATTGCAGTTCTGCTCTGTATGGCAACAGTTTGCGCGTGCGTAGGCTGCGGCAGCACGGAGGAGACAACGAAGAAGAGTAAGAAATCCAAGAAGACGAAAGATACGACGGAAACAGAGGAGACCGAGGTACCTACGGATACCGAGACGGAGCCTTCTGATTCCACGACGGAGACCACGGCTTCTGTGCCGGAGGAGCTCGTGATCACGCATGATCTTTCTTCTGTGGAAATCACGAAGATGAAAGATCTCATGATGTTCGGCGCGGTCGATCCCGTGGAGAATCCGGAACCGCCGTTTTCCCTGAAATCAGTCGAGATCGGCTATGATGTGCTCACCACTTCGGATACATCCACGAAGATCTCTTCGATCCTGCAGGAATATGCACATCACACAGGTGATGCGAGACATGCGGCATATGAGCAGCAACTGGCCAAGTTCGATGATCTCGTGAACACAGGCTCGGCACTCTTCAACTACTGGTTTTGGGAGAATTGCGAAGTTGTCCGAAGTGACAGCCAGATCCTCTCCCTGAAGATCGACACCTACGGTTACTCGACGGAAGAAGATATCGGTACGAACACTTATTATTCGAACTACGATTCTATGACCGGAAAAGAGATCGCTTTTGACGATGTTATTCGCGACAGAGGTGCTTTTGCCAATTATGTCGAAGCATGCTATCACGATGTTGGCGCGGATGGCATGAATGTGTCTCCGACGATGGCGGATATCCTTGACATGATCACTGATGGAACACTTTCATTCGGAATGACGTATGACGCGGTCTGGGTCTACAATGTAAAAGTACCTGTGACCGGACACGGGGATATCTTTAATATGGAATACTTCGGTTCCACGCCGGCGGACTATACGCTCGAAATGGACGGGTTGAATAGACTGACATGGGACTTTGATGGTGACGGAGTGCTGGATGAGTTAAAACTCGAGGCAGTGAAGCCAGCCAGCAGTTACGGCATCGAGACACTGAAGATCACCTGTATGGGTAAAGAATATTCCTTCAAGGCTTCCGAGTTTGAAGAGATGGACTATATGGAAGATCTCGACGGATATTACGGAAGCTGCGTGATGTGTGTCGATGGCAAGTATTACCTTCTCGTCACGATGGAAATTGAAGGAGAAGATTACGCCACCTATATTTTCGACATCAGTGACGGAGAACCGAAATATGTGGATGTTTTCTTCGCAGCGCCAATTGAACGCGTGAATCCGAAGCGCTTCCTGATCCGGCTGAGAACGGACATTGTCGGAACCGTCTTTATGAGTTACGAATTCGCACTCGGTCCGGACGGACATCTGCAGCAGCTTTCTTCTACCGGCACATGCCACGTGGGTCCGCTTCTGACCACGATGCCACTGGAAGGAAAACAGTATGATGTTGTGACCGGCACTGTTGCCGGTGAAGCGGAAGTTCCCGGAGGTGCATGTGTTGAGATCCTCGGTTACGATAATAAGAGCGGTCTTCTCTTCGTAAGAGTCCATCCGAAATATACGGATATGGAGACCATGGACATCGCCCTCGAGAC
>DBYF01000101.1:24154-37929 GCA_002310155.1 Mageeibacillus sp. UBA1193
AAAAGATATGAAGAGATTACTGACCTTTATCCTCACGGCCGCGCTGGTACTGTCTGCGGCGGCATGTAATTCGAAAGAATCGGGAAGGAAGAAGCATGTCTTCCGGGATATCGCCGAGGACCGCGCGACGGCTACGACGGAAACGGATCCCACGATGACAGAAACGGATGTTACGGTGACGGATACGGTGCCGACAGATACCGATCCGACGACACCGCCTACCACTCCGCCGTATAATAACGGATTGATCAAGGTGGGAATCGTCAGCCTTGACCCGAATGAGTCCGCGTACAGAACTGCGATGGACAAAGATCTCAAGGAGACGTTCACGAAGGAGAACGGCTATGACGCGATCTTCGCGTACAGCATCCGAAATGACGATCAGCTCTCCTATGCGAGAAACTTTATCAAGGATCACTGTGACTTCCTTCTGATCTGCGCGGCGGATTCCGCAGGGTGGGATAGTGTACTGCAGGAAGCAAAAGCCGCGGGGATCGCCGTGATCCTTTATGACAGGGAGATCGATGCCGATCCGAGCCTTTACTACTCTATCGTAATGTCCGATCTGAAGATCTGTGCGAATAAGGCGGTCGAGCTTCTCGAATCCGAGGGACTTCCCGAGTATAATATCCTTCACCTGCAGGGCATCATGGGATCCATGGCGCAGGAGGCCAGAACGGAAGCACTGGAAACGAAGATCTCGACGAACTCCGACTGGTGTATCGTCGGGCAGAAGTGCTGCGAGTGGGATGAGCAGAGAGCAAGCGATTATGTCTCTGCCATGATCGCCGCGGGAGAGAAGTTCAATGTCATCTACGCGGAGAACGATAACATGGCCAAAGGCGCGGCGGAAGCGCTCGACAACGCGGGTATCTCCCATGGTGTGGGAAAAGACGTCCTCATCGTAAGCTTCGGCGGAGCGTACTGGGCGATGGAGGAGCTCCTCGCCGGAAACTGGAACTATGAGGTTCTGGACAATCCGTTCGTTGCCGCTTACCTCGACTCGCTCATCAAGGATATGCTGTCGGGATATCAGACGCCGAACAACGTGACGATGGAAGTTTTAGGCTTCGACGCGAAGACGTTCACGTTCGAAGATCTCGAAAAGTACGGAATGAAATAAAGATCTCAGCGATAGGCACGAAGCGCCGATGCAAAAGCTAATTTATCGTATTCATCCGGAGGGACCGGTTCGCCGAGGCGGCATGCGCAGGCGGACAGGTCCTTCTGGTTTTTTCTGCCGGATACAGGAAGGTGGATCTCATAGCCGAGCATTTCCCAGCGGAGGTGAGAGAAGATATGGCGGCTCTTGCCCATGGGGCGGATGTCCGGTTCATCTTTTACCTCTGCGAGAGACGGGAAGTTCTCCAGTAGCCAGTTCTTTACCTGCTTATTCGTCATCGTGCCGGGAAGGTCGATGAGTTCGTATAGACCCGCTAGAAGTCCCGTGGACGGGCGCTTCCTCACGAGGATCTTATCGCCGAGATAGATCTTCAGGATCGTGTGCTCCTCGACGGGCGATTCTTTCTTCTGTTTCTTCGCAGGGAAGTCTTCCTGTTTTCCTAAGAGAAAAGCACTGCAGCTGTCACTTAGCGGGCATGCTTCACACTTCGGGGACTTCGGGGTGCAGACCGTGGCACCTAAGTCCATCAGGGCTTCGTTAAAGTCACCCGGTGCGTCCTCGGGAATGTCCTTGAGGACACGTGAATGGATCTCTTTATATGTGCTGCCCTCGGAGGGGACGAGCGGGAGTGCGTCGAGACGGCAGTAGATGCGGATGCAGTTACCATCGACGGCAGGTACGGGCTTATCGAAAGCAAGTGACGCGATCGCACCGGACATGTATGGACCGATACCGGGGATCTGAAGAAGAAGGTCCGGTTCGGAAGGTAGCTCCCCTCCGAAGTTCTCACAGACATACTTCGCGCCTTTTATGAGGTTTCTCGCACGGGAATAGTAGCCGAGGCCCTCCCAGGTCTTAAGGACGAGATCCTCCTGCGCTCCGGCGAGTGCTTTTGGATCGGGAAATCTTTCAAGGAACCTGGGGTAATAATCGAGCACGGTCGTGACACGGGTCTGCTGGAGCATGGCTTCGGAGATCCAGGTCGAATAGGGCGTGCGCGAAGTTCTCCAAGGGAGATCACGACGGTGTGCGTAAAACCAGGAAAGAAGATCTGAAGTTATCATCGCCAGGGAAGCAGTGCGATCATGAATGCGATCGAATTGGCGAGATGGGTCGCGGGATGAAGGCCGCGGATCTTATGGCCGAGCGCGACGAAGACTTCCTTCGAGGCGTTGTACTTGTCGGAAAGGGTGACGAGGACGCTCTCTCTGTATCTCGGCGGGACCGGGGTCAGCGGGAACATATGGCGCTTGATGATGTTCTCCTCGATCTTCGTGATCTTAAAGTCGCGGCGGGCATTCTCGACCGCGATGTGCGGGTGGTGGAAACCGTGGAGCTTCTCGAGCTTGACCTTATGCCAGTCATAGAGGAAATAGTCGTGGAGGAGCGCGCCTCTGACGAGCTGCTTCTGCTTGAAGCGGAAGGGGAGGATCATGGACCAGAACAGAGCAGTCTTGGCCACAGCGACACTGTGGTCATAGCAGGTGCACTTGCCGTGCTGCTTATACTCTTTGAGCTGGTTGAGATGGCCGGTCTTCATGACCGGTGCGGAAAGGTGATTAAATAGGATGTCCCGCTTAATTAGTAATCTCAAAAAACTGTCTCCCTGATACTGCGTCAGCGCCTCTGATACTGGTGTTATTTTATAACAATGAATATGGCGATTCAATGCCGTTTACGAAAACTTAACACACGAGTTTTTCATTGACAACTGCCCTCTAAAAATATACACTAAATAGGCAAGTGAGCTCGTGCTCCCATTTTTTTGCCCCAGTTTCGAAATCGATTTCGAAACGTTTCCCTTCTCCTCGGAAAAAAGTGGGAATCACGGGTCACTTACGTTTGTCAATACGGCGCATTTCCCGGCGCGTATACATATCAATCTCATCAGAAGGAGTGTATGGACGTTATGAGTACACAAATTGAAAACAACGCAATCTCCGCTATCCGTGTTCTGTCCGCGGATATGATTCAGAAGGCCAATTCCGGTCACCCGGGTCTCCCGCTTGGTGCCGCTGCAATGGCTTACACAGTATGGGGCAAGGAAATGACCTTTGACCCGAAGGATCCTAAGTGGATCAACAGAGACCGCTTCGTTCTTTCCGGCGGTCACGGTTCTGCACTCTACTACTCTCTGCTTCACCTCTTTGGTGTAGGCGGCCTGTCTGTTGAGGATCTTAAGCAGTTCCGTCAGATGGATTCTAAGACACCGGGTCATCCGGAGTACGGCCACACAGCAGGTATCGATGCTACAACAGGTCCTCTGGGCGCAGGTCTCTCCATGGCAGTTGGTATGGCGATCGCTGAACAGCACCTCGCTGCTACATTCAACAAGCCTGAGTTCCCGGTCATCGACCACTACACATTCGTAGAGTGCGGCGACGGCTGCCTCATGGAAGGTATCTCCGAAGAAGCTCTGTCTCTTGCCGGCACACTCGGCCTGGACAAGCTCATCGTTCTTTATGACTCCAACAGCATCTCCATCGAGGGTTCTACGGACATCGCGTTCACAGAGAACGTACGCGGCCGTATGGAAGCTTGCGGTTTCCAGACACTCCTCGTTGAAGACGGTAACGATATCGAAGCGATCGCTAAGGCCATCGAAGCTGCTAAGGCTGAGAAGAGCAAGCCTTCCTTCATCGAGATCCGTTCCATCATCGGTTACGGCTGCGAAGCTAAGCAGGGTACTGCTTCTGCTCACGGTGAGCCGCTGGGTGATGAGAACATCGCAGCTATGAGAAAGACACTCGGCTGGCCGTGCGAAGAGTCCTTCGTCGTTCCGCAGGAGATCTACGATCACTATGCTGAGCTCGGCGCTAAGGGCACGGACGCTCACGCTAAGTGGGACGCTATGTTCGCTGAGTACGCTAAGGCAAACCCGGATCTCAAGGATCTGTGGGACAAGTACTTCTCTGATGATTACTCCGCACTTCTTAATGACGAAGATCTGTGGACAGTAGATGACAAGCCGCAGGCTTCCCGTGCTCTCGGCGGTAAGGTCCTCAATAAGCTTTCCGACCGTATTCCGAACCTCATCGGTGGTTCCGCTGACCTCGCTCCGTCCAACAAGTCCTACATGAACGGCAAGGGTGATTTCAGCAAGGCTGACAGAGCCGGCAGAAACATGCACTTCGGTGTTCGTGAGCTCGCAATGTCCGGTATCTCCAACGGTATGCTGCTCCACGGCGGTCTCCGTTCCTACTGCGCGACATTCTTCGTATTCTCCGATTACACAAAGCCGATGGCTCGTCTGTCCGCTCTCATGAACATCCCGCAGATCTTCATGTTCACACACGACAGTATCGGTGTTGGTGAAGACGGCCCGACACATGAGCCGGTTGAGCAGCTGACAATGCTCCGCTCCATGCCGAACTTCAACGTATGGCGTCCGTGCGATGCAACTGAGACAGTTGCTTCCTGGGTAGCGGCTATCTCTTCTGCGAAGACACCGTCCGCTCTCGTTCTTTCCCGTCAGAACCTGATGCCTCTTACAACTTCCTCTAAGGAAGCTCTGAAGGGTGCTTACATCGTAGCTAAGGAATCCAAGGATACACCTGATGTCATCATCATGGCTTCCGGTTCCGAAGTTGAGCTCGGTATCAAGGCGAAGGACGTTCTCGCAGGTGAGGGCATCGACGCTCGTGTCGTATCCGTTCCGTGCCTCGACGTATTCCTCGCTCAGGATAAGTCCTACCGTGATTCCATCCTCCTGCCGAACGTTACAGCACGTGTCGCAGTTGAGGCAGGTTCCTCTTACTCCTGGGGTAAGCTCTGCGGTATCGACGGCGGTTACGTTACAATGGATACCTTTGGTGCCAGCGGTAAGCCGTCCATGCTGATGGAGAAGTTCGGCTTCACAGTAGACAACGTAGTTGCTACATGTAAGGCAGTTCTGAATAAATAAGATTGATTGTTCCGCCGGGATCCGAAGAAACGGTTCCCGGCGGAATTCTATCCCGACAAGGGGTACGGGTGCTTTTCCCGAAGAAAAATAAGATAGAAGGACTAGGGAGATTTCATGGCGACGATCTATGATATTGCGAAGGCTTGCGGCCTTTCTCCGGCAACAGTTTCAAAGGCACTGTCCAATGCCAGTGATGTAAGCGCGGCCACCCGTGAGCGTGTACGCCGAACGGCACAGGAGCTGGACTATGTTCCGAACGCAGGAGCGCGCGCCCTCTCACAGAGTCGTACCTGGTCCATCGGTGTACTGTGCCAGGACGCATCCCAGATGGGTCTGTGGCACTACTTTTTTGCGCAGGTCATTGAGAGCTTCAAGGACTATGTCGAAAAGCACGGTTACGATATCGTGTTCATCTCGAACAAGGTAGGTAACCTCGGTCTTTCATATCTCGGACACTGCCGCTACCGCCGTGTCGACGGTATCTTCATCGTCAATACGGACCATGCCCAGAAGGACGCGAGAGAACTCATCGAGAGCAATCTTCCGAAGATTGCGGTCGACTACGAAGACGAGTATATCGGCTGCGTCATGACCGATCCTTCCGAGAGCATGAAGACTATCTTCGAACATCTCTACGGACTCGGCCACAGAGACATCGTGTTCATGCACGGTGAGCGTGGCAAGTTCATCACGGAGGCACGTATCTCCGCGCTGGAGAAGGCTGTCGCTGATTCGAAGAGCGATGTGCGTCTCCGTCTTTTCCCGTCCCGTTATTACTCGATCGAGGGCGGCTATGAATCCATGAAGAATCTTCTTGCCGCAACGGCAGAATGACCGTCCGACCGCGGTGATCGCCAGCGATGACTATTCGGCCATCGGTATGATCGACGCGATCCGTGATCGAGGGTCTGTCTGTCCCGGAAGATATTTCGGTCGTCGGCTTTGACGGTATCGAGATCACGCAGCGCACTAACCTCCGTCTCACGACGATCCGTCAGGATACGAAGGCGATCGGTGAAGAGGCCGCGAAGAATCTTCTCGCTCAGATATCCGGCGAAAAGGATATTCCGAAAAAACGATTGACGATCACTCCGCATCTGCTCCTCGGAGACAGCTGCAGAGATCTTGAGAAATAACTGATTATTTGAGGTGACAGCATGGAAAAGTATCAAGACCCGAATCTCTCATTTCAGGAGAGAGCAGAAGACCTTGCCGATCAGATGACATTTGAGGAGCAGGTGCCTCAGTTAAGCTACGGCGCGCCGGCGATCGACCGTCTCGGTGTTCCTGCCTACAACTGGTGGAACGAAGGACTTCACGGCGTAGCTCGTGCCGGTACGGCAACGATGTTCCCGCAGGCGATCGGCCTGGCGGCAATGTTCGATGACAAGCTCCTCGGAAAGGTAGCGAAGATCATCGCGACAGAAGCCCGTGCGAAGTATAACGCTTCCGCGAAGAAGGGTGACCGTGATATCTATAAGGGACTCACACTCTGGAGCCCGAACATCAATATCTTCCGCGACCCGAGATGGGGCAGAGGACATGAGACCTACGGTGAGGATCCGTATCTTACCACGAAGCTCGGTGTTTCTTTCGTAAAGAACCTGCAGGGCGACGGCAAGTACATGCTCGCTGCCGGATGTGCCAAGCACTTCGCGGCACACAGCGGTCCGGAAGCACTCCGTCATGAATTTAATACCATCGCGTCGAAGAAGGATCTCGCAGAGACCTATCTTCCGGCTTTCGAAGCACTCGTCAGCGAGGCGAAGGTCGAGGGCGTCATGGGTGCGTATACACGTCTGAACGATTATCCGACATGTGCCAGCCCGTTCCTGATGGGCAAGCTCAAGGAGTGGGGATTCGACGGTTATTTCGTATCCGACTGCTGGGCGATCCGTGACTTCCACGAGGCACATCGCGTAACGAAGACTCCTACCGAGTCCGCGGCGATGGCGATCAATGCCGGATGCGATCTCAACTGTGGTAACACCTATGTGCACATGATCGCTGCCGAGCAGGAAGGCCTCGTTTCCAAGGAGACGATCCGAAACGCAGTCGTTCGTCTGATGAGAACGAGAATGAGACTCGGACTTTTCGATAAGACTGAGTTCGACGATATCCCGTACGATGTCGTTGCCTGCGATGAGCATAGAAAAGTTTCTCTCGAGTGCGCTGAGAAGTCCATGGTACTTCTTAAGAACGATGGCATGCTCCCGCTGAAGAAAGAGTCCATCAAGTCGATCGCCGTGATCGGCCCGAACAGTGACAGTATCGACGCTCTCCGTGGTAACTACTACGGCACATCGGTAGCTCCGAAGACATTCCTCGAGGGTATCCGTGAGGAAGTCGCAGATACAGATATCCGCGTGTACTACGCTGAGGGATCTTCTCTCAGTAACGATAGGATCCAGCCTCTGGCATTCGCCGAGGACGGTATCGCGGAGGCCCTGATCCTCGCGGAGATGAGTGATGCTGTCGTTCTCTGTGTCGGTCTTGACGCGACACTGGAAGGTGAGCAGGGCGATACAGGTAACGCTTTTGATTCCGGTGATAAGAGAGATCTTCTCCTTCCAGAAGGACAGAGAGTCCTGATCGAGAAGGTGCTTGCACTTGGTAAGCCGACCGTCGTCGTTCTCGCTGCCGGATCTTCCATCAACCCGCTCGCTGAGAAAGCAGACGCTCTCATCCAGGCATGGTATCCGGGTGAGCTCGGCGGAACCGCTCTTGCGAACATCCTGTTCGGTAAGGTATCTCCGTCCGGCAAGCTCCCGCTCACGTTCTACCAGAGCATCGAGGGTATCCCGGACTTCGCGGATTACTCCATGAAGGATAGAACCTACCGCTACACCAGAGAGAATATCCTCTATCCGTTCGGATATGGTCTTACTTATTCCAAGGTCGTCGTGACCGACTGTGTCTATGACGCTTCCACGGGAAAAGCATCCGTGACCGTACAGAACCAGGGCGATGTTGACACCGAAGATGTCGTTCAGCTCTATATCCGTAACACCACCTCAGCACACGCCAATCCGTATCCGAGACTCTGCGGCTTCAAGCGCGTAGCGATCCCGGCCGGCGGAGAAGAAGTGGTCGAGCTTACGATCAGCGAGAGTGCTTTTGACGTAGTAAACGACGAAGGCGAAGTCATCCGTGACGGAAATACCTTCGATCTGTTCGCCGGAATGAACCAGCCGGATGATCTCAGTAAAGAGCTCACCGGTGCTTCCTGCATCCGCGTTTCCGTAGTAAAATAGTACTTGCGTGATGCGCGACAAGAACTTGTGAAAAAGGGCAGGCAAACGCCCACAAAATAAACAACATAAGGAGATTTGAACTATGAAATATCTTATTGGTATCGACATCGGAACATCCGGAACCAAGACCGCGCTGTTTTCCCAGGATGGAAAACTCGTAGCGGCACATACAGTGGAGTATCCGCTGTACCAGCCGCAGAACGGTTATGCTGAGCAGGAGCCGGACGATTGGTGGAATGCCGCTCTTACAGGCCTGAAGAAGGTAGTTGCCGACAGCGGTGTCAATAAGGAAGATATCGCAGGTATCGGTCTTTCCGGTCAGATGCACGGCCTCGTAATGCTCGATAAGGACAATAAAGTTCTTAGAAAGTCCATCATCTGGTGCGACCAGAGAACCGCAAAAGAGTGCGAAGAGATCACAGAGAAGGTCGGCCTCGAAAAGCTCATGGCGATCACAGCTTCTCCGGCGCTCACAGGTTTTACCGCTTCCAAGATCCTCTGGGTCAGAAACAACGAGCCTGAGATCTTCTCCCAGGTCGCTCACATCCTTCTTCCGAAGGACTATGTACGCTTTAAGCTCACAGGCGAGTTCGCAACGGACGTTTCCGACGCTTCCGGTATGCAGCTCCTCGACATCAAGAACCGTAACTGGTCCGATGAAGTACTCCAGCTCCTCGACATCAAGAAGGAGTGGCTCGCTAAGGTTTACGAGTCTGTCGAAGTTTCCGGCCGCGTAACCGAAGAGATCGCTGCTGAGACTGGTCTTCCGGCAGGTATCCCGGTTGCTGCAGGTGCAGGTGATAACGCAGCAGCTGCGATCGGATGCGGCGTTGTTAAGGAAGGTACAGCATTTGCAACTCTCGGTACTTCCGGTGTTGTATTCGCTCATACAGATGACATGCAGGTCGACCCGAAGGGCCGTGTACATACATTCTGCTCCGCTGTTCCGGGCTGCTGGCACGTAATGGGCGTTCACCAGGCTGCTTGCCTGTCCCTGAAGTGGTTCAAGAACACATGCTGTGATGCAGAAGTTATCGAGGCTGACAAGCGCGGTATCGATGTTTACCAGCTCCTCGACGAGATCGCTAAGGATGTACCGATCGGTGCAAACCGTCTCCTTTATCTCCCGTACCTCATGGGTGAGAGAACACCGCACCTCGATCCGAATGCCCGTGGCGTATTCTTTGGTCTGTCCGCGATGCACGAGAGAAAGGATATGCTCCGTGCGGTTATGGAGGGTGTTGTTTACGCTCTTCGTGATTCCATCGATATCTTCAATAACCTCGGTGTTAAGATCGATTCCATGTATGCTTGCGGCGGCGGTTCCAAGAGTAAGTTCTGGAGACAGATGCTCGCAGACGTATTTGACTGCACAGTAAACACATGCGCTTCCGATCAGGGTGGTGCACTCGGTGCAGCTCTCCTCGCATCTGTAGCAGCAGGCGTTTATCCGACGATCCAGGAAGCATGCGGTGCGACGATCTTCTCCGCTTCCTCCATGGACGCAAGAGCAGACGTTCACGCTCAGTACGAGCCTTACTACCAGATCTACAAGGATCTCTACGCTCCGATGGCAGAGAACTTCAAGAGACTGGCTAACGTTTAATCGAGTCAACAGCGTTTAACGCATCTTCAGGAAGCGCCATTTGCCCTTATTTTCAGGCAGATGGCGCTTCTTTTTATATTTTGTTGCGTGGGGTACAAGTCAGGTCTATAATTAAATAGCAAAAATTTTTGTGGGGGTATTAGAAATGATTTGTAGTAAGTGTGGCAAAGAAGTGGCAAACGATGCTAAGTTCTGTCTTTTCTGCGGTCAGCCAATGGGTGCGGCGGCCGTAGCTCCGCAGCCGGTTCCGGGATTCCCGCAGCCTGCCCAGCAGTACGCACCTCAGCCGCAGGCATATCAGCAGCCGATTCCTCAGCCGGCACCGCAGTACCAGCAGCCGGCTCCTCAATACCAGCAGCCGGTATCCGGATTCCCGCAGCCTGTAGGACAGTATGTTCCGCAGCCGCAGTACTCGCAGCCTGTCCAGAACTATCAGGCGCAGCCTTATGGCGCACCGGTTGCTCCGGTCCCGGCACAGTATAATCCGGCAGGGTTTGCTCCGGTCGGACAGAAGCCGAAGAGATTCGATATCAAGAAGCCCGATACGATCATCATCCTGGCTTCATGTATCCTGCTGCTTGTCTCTCTGTTCCTGAAGTATTACGGCCTGAATAAGAAGAGAACGACAGTTTCCGTCGCGACATCACTGATCAAAGTTTCGACCGGCTGGCCGTACCTGATCAATATCGTTTTGTGCCTGCTGTTCCTCTTCCTCGGACTTAAGGTCGGTGTGTTCGTCATGTCGATTCTGAATACTGTCTGGATGATACTGGTCGTCGTTATAAACGAAAATGTCATTAAGGAAAATGACATGACTAAGGTCATCACAAGAGGCCCAGGTTTCTATATCAGTATCATCTCCAGCGTAGTGCTCCTGATCGGCGGCATCATGATACTCGTCAGAAGAAACAAGGAAAAGAGCGCTATTTCCGCACCGCATTACGCAATTCCGACAATGTGATACAATAGTTCTGATATTTATCCCAATTGTTGGAGGAATTAGTATATGCGTTATGAAATTACAGGTGACCAGTTACCGGTCGTCGTATGCCATCTGCAGCCTGAGGAGTCAATGATCACGGAGAAGGGCGCGATGAGCTGGATGTCATCGAACATGAGAATGAGGACCCAGGCGACAGGCGGTGTCGGAAAAGCAGTCGGCCGTTTGTTCTCCGGTGAGTCCATGTTCCAGAATAAATACACCGCAGAGGGTTCGGAAGGCCTGATCGCTTTTGCGTCCAGTTTCCCTGGCGAGATCCGTGCGATCCAGATCACACCGGATCATCCGATCGTTGCCCAGAAGACTGCTTTCCTGGCAGCAGAAGAGGGAGTCGAGCTCAGCATCTTCTTCAGAAAGAAGCTCGGTGCGGGTCTCTTCGGTGGTGAAGGTTTCATCATGCAGAAGCTCTCCGGTAACGGTACTGCGTTCGTCGAGATCGACGGTTCTGTTGTCGAGTATGATCTTCTTCCGGGTCAGACCATGCTGATCGATACCGGTTATCTCGCTATGATGGAAGAGACCGTATCGATGGATATCGAGATGGTCCACGGCGCGAAGAACGTATTCCTCGGCGGTGAAGGACTCTTCAATACGAGAGTTACCGGACCCGGCAAGGTATGGATCCAGACCATGCCGATCAGTAAGATCCTTAACATTCTCGGCGGTGCTTTTAACCGATAAACCGGAAACGATCCTGATTCATTGATCAAACAGCGGGCTGTCCTTTTGAGGACGGCCCTTTTCTTACGCGATTATATCTGCAAGTTCTTCCTGCTTTCCGGGATCTTCGGGTATAATGGGGGAAGTAAAATGAATCACGGGAGATTTGGCATGACCAGACTTTTTATCGACACAAGGATAGACGAGGGAGTAAGTACCTGGGAGATCGGCGGCGACAGCGCCCGTTACCTCTCGGATGTGCTCCGCATGCGTCCGGGCGAGGAGCTGATCCTCTGCGACTCGGGGCGGATCGATCATTTATGCGAGATCGTTTCTGTTTCAAAAGCACTTGTGGCCGTGTCGATCCGTGACCGACATCCTAACGGCAATGAGCCGATGTTTGAAGCAACGATATACCAGGGCCTGGCAAAGGGTGAGCGTATGGATCTGTCGATCCAGAAGTCGGTCGAGCTGGGCATGACAAGATATGTTCCGACCGCGTGCAGCCGTTCGATCGTGAAGATCAAGGACGGTAAAGATAATAAGCGTGAGCGCTGGCAGGCGATCGCCCTTGAGGCTGCAAGACAGTGCGGACGCGGCATCGTGCCGGAAGTAGGCGCTGTGAAGAGCCTGGAAGATGCGCTGAAAGAAGCGCAGGAGACTTGCGACCTGGTGCTTTTTCCATGGGAAGAGGAAAAGGAGGGGAATCTCGGGAAAATCCTCTCTGACGTCGACTTCGGGAAACACCCGAAGATCGCCGTATTTATCGGGCCGGAAGGCGGTTTTGCCGAGGAAGAAGCGCAGCTTGCCGAATCTCATGGTGCGAAACTCGTCACCCTGGGCAGAAGGATCCTCCGAACAGAGACGGCAGGTCCCGCAGTTCTTGCGATGCTGGTCTATCGGAGCGAGCTGATTTAGTGTATAATAAATTGTTTAGATGAAAGAGAGTGAGTAACTTTATGAAATACAGTTGTCAGAAGGGCACCAAAGATATTCTGCCGGAGGAAGTCTACAAGTGGCAGAAAGCGGAGAGTGCTTTTGCAGAAATATGCGGACAGTACGGATATAACGAGATCCGCATTCCTACATTTGAGCAGACGGACTTGTTCCTGAGATCCGTCGGTGACACCACAGACGTGGTACAGAAAGAGATGTACACCTTCGAGGACAAGGGCGGCCGTTCGATCACCCTGCGTCCGGAGGGAACTGCGGGCGTTGTAAGAAGCTTTGTCGAGAACGGCATGAGCTCACTTCCGAGCCCGGTCAGACTTTTCTATAACATCACGGCCTTCCGCTACGAGAAGATGCAGAAGGGCCGCTATCGTGAATTCCACCAGTTCGGCGTGGAGGCTTTTGGTGCTGAGGGACCGGCGATCGATGCAGAGATCATCAGCATCCTGGTCGCGTTCTTCGAGCGCATGGGCTTAAAGAAGACGAAGCTGTGCATCAACAGCATCGGCTGCCCGACCTGCCGCGCCGAGTACAACAAGATCCTGAAGGATTATTTCCGTCCGCACCTGTCCGAGCTCTGTGAGGACTGCCAGTCGCGTTTCGAGAAGAACCCGCTCCGCATGATCGACTGTAAAGAAGAGAAATGCGGCGCGATCGCTGCCGGCGCACCAAGACTCATCGACTATCTGTGCGACGATTGTAAGACACATTTTGAAGGCCTGAAGGCAAACCTTGAGGCACTGGGCATCAACTACGAGATCGACTCCGGTATCGTCCGCGGCCTGGATTACTACACACGCACAGTATTCGAGTTCAAGTCCGAGAATGTCGGTTCGCAGGGTACGATCTGCGGCGGCGGTCGTTACGACGGACTTGTTTCCGAGATCGGCGGACAGCCGACACCGGGTATCGGATTTGCTATGGGCGCTGAGAGATTCCTCCTCGAGATGGAAGCTCAGGGCATCGAGATCGAGAAGGATCAGAAGGTCCAGCTCTATATCGCGAACCTTTCCGCCGAGACACAGATCGAGGCGCAGAAGATTGCATTTGCTCTCCGTAAGCAGGGCATCGGCTGTGAGATCGACCTGATGGGCAGATCCTTCCGCGCGCAGATGAAGTACGCCGGCAAGACAGGAATCCCGTTCCTTCTTGTTCTCGGCGACGATGAGATCTCTTCCGGCAAGGCCAAGCTCAAGGCGATGGCTGACGGTACGGAAAAGGAGATCGAGCTTTCCGGTCTCGCGGACGCGATCCGCAACTGGGGCAAGTAAGCAGGC
>DBYF01000101.1:38007-39911 GCA_002310155.1 Mageeibacillus sp. UBA1193
GACGTAAAGGCAGAAGTCGAAGAGATCGCGGAGGACGCGGCTGAGGCTGTGGAAGATACTGCAGAAGAAGCTGTTGATGAGGCTGCGGAAGATGTAGCTGAGTCCGCCGAAGACGCCGTTGAGAGTGTGGAAGATGCTGCTGATGAAGTAGCTGAGTCCATAGAAGATGCCGCAGAGACTGTGGAAGATGCTGCTGATGAAGTAGCAGAGTCCATAGAAGACGTCATTTCTGAAAAAGTCCCTGAAAAAGTCCCTGAAGAGGCAGTTACAGAGACGAAAACAGAGGAAATCCCTGAAAAAGTCCCTGAAGAGGCAGTTACAGAGACGAAAACAGAGATTATCTCTGAAAAAGTCCCTGAAGACGTCCTTACAGAGACTAAAACAGAGACTTTTGCTGAAGAAACGTCCGATCTGAAGTCTATCGAAGAGTGTCTGGCCATTATTCCGGAAACTGAGACGGAAGATCCGCTCGATAAGATCACAGATAAGCTTGAAGTCGAGAGTGCTTTTGAAGCGGAAGCAGAAAAGGTAGAAGACGCTGTCGAAGAGACGACGGAAGACGTTGCGGAGACAGTTGAGGAAGTCGAAGAGACGACGGAAGACGTTGCGGAGACAGTTGAGGAAGTCGAAGAGACAATCGAAGCCGAAGCTGATACCGAAGANNGTAGCTGAAGAGGAATCCGAAGAAGCGGAAGACGAAAAGTCTGAAGAGGTAGCGGAAGAATCTGAGAAGACAGAGGAAGCTGAAGAATCTGACGAAGAGGACGATTCCGAAGAAGAGTCAGATAAAGCAGACGATGAAGAAGATTCTGAAGAAGATTCCGAAGAAGAGTCTGAAGAATCCGAAGAAGAGACTGTCGCTGCGGTAGCTGCCGAGGAAAAGAGCAAGAAGAAAAAGAAATCGGAAGAGTCTGAGGAAGAAGCCGAGGAGGATTCCGAGAGCAAAGACGAGAAGAAGGATAAGGAAGAGTCCGAGAAGGAGAAGAGCGCGCTTTACATGTTCTTCGACACCATCAAGTTCGTGGCGATTGGTCTCCTGATCGGTATCCTTCTCGTCGTATTCGTTATCCAGAGAAACGATGTATACGGCAGCTCCATGGAGCCGACGCTCTATTCCGGAGACGCTGTATTTGTTGAGATGATCTCGATCTATACCGGAAATCTCGACCGCGGCGATATCGTCACGATCGATGCCAAGGGCATGGAAGGCTACGCGCACGATGAGAACCTCATTAAGCGTATCATCGGCCTGCCGGGCGAGACGATCAAGATCGCAGACGGCAACGTCTATATCAACGGAAATCTCCTCGACGAGTCCGATTATCTGCCGGCCGGCACGAAGACATATGTCGGTGCCGAGGGCCAGAGCCGCGGCTATGACGAGGTCACACTCGGACCGGATGAGTATTACTGCATGGGCGATAACAGAGGCGGAAGTAATGACTCCCGCCGCATGGGCCCGTTCAAGAAGGGACAGATCGAGGCCAAGGTCCTCGCGCGCATCTACCCCTTCAATAAGATGAAATTCTTCTGATAGGAAACACAAGAAAAGAAATGGAAAGACAGGAAAAAATACGTAATTTCTGCATCGTCGCCCACATCGACCACGGTAAAAGCACTCTTGCTGACCGCCTGATCGAGAATACGGGCGTGGTTGAATCCCGTGAGATGCAGAATCAGATCCTCGATAACATGGATATCGAGCGTGAGCGTGGCATCACGATCAAGTCCCAGTCCACGAGACTTCTCTACAAGGCGAAAGACGGTGAGGAGTATATCTTAAACCTCATCGACACCCCCGGCCACGTTGACTTTAACTACGAGGTCAGCCGAAGCCTGGCAGCGTGTGACGGCGCGATCCTGATCGTCGACGCGGCACAGGGCATCGAGGCACAGACACTGGC
>DBYF01000101.1:39980-46251 GCA_002310155.1 Mageeibacillus sp. UBA1193
AAAGAGATCGAAGACGTTATCGGTCTGGATGCATCTGAAGCACCGCTGATCTCCGCGAAGAACAACACAGGCATCGACGAGGTCCTCGAAGGCATCGTCAAGTTCCTGCCGCCGCCGAGCGGGGATGAGAACAAGCCGCTTCGTGCTCTGATCTTCGACTCAAAGTACGACCCATATAAGGGCGTTATCGTTAACGTCCGCGTGAAGGAAGGCTCCGTAAAATTGGGCGATAAGATCCGCATGATGAATACCGGCGCGGAGTTCGTAGTAACTGAACTCGGATACTTCCATCCGGGTGAGTTTGTACCTTCAAAAGCACTTCTGACCGGTGAGGTTGGTTATATCTGCGCATCCATCAAGAATGTAAGAGATACCGCTCCGGGCGATACCGTCACACTGGCGGATGACCCGGCAGACGAGCCGCTTACCGGCTATAAGCCGATCCAGCAGATGGTATTCTGCGGACTTTATCCTGTTGACGGCGCGAAGTATCCGGATCTCCGTGACGCACTCGAGAAGCTCCAGCTCAATGACGCGGCGCTTTCTTTTGAAGCAGAGACATCCGCCGCTCTGGGATTCGGTTTCCGATGCGGATTCTTAGGACTTCTCCACTACGAAGTCATCCAGGAGAGACTCGAGCGTGAGTTTAACCTCGATCTGATCTCTACGGCTCCTTCTGTAGTCTATAAGGTACACACGACCGCAGGTGAGGTCATCCGCATGGATAACCCGACGAACATGCCGGATCCCGCGGAGATCGATTTCATGGAAGAGCCGATCGTAAAGGCGACGATCATGACGCCGAAGGAATATGTCGGCAACCTCATGGAGCTCTGTCAGGACAGACGCGGCGAGTACATCAACATGGAATACATGGACGATATCCGTGTCATGCTCCACTATAAGATGCCGCTGAATGAGATCATCTACGACTTCTTCGATGCATTGAAGTCCAGAACGAGAGGCTACGGCTCTCTCGACTATGAGCTCGAAGGCTACCAGAAGAGCGATCTTGTGAAACTTGATATTCTTTTGAACGGTGATATCGTCGACGCGCTGTCGTTTATCGTACATAAGGACAAGGCGTATGCCCGTGGCCGCAAGATGACGGAGAAACTGAAAGAGAACATCCCGAGACAGCAGTTCGAGGTCCCGGTACAGGCGGCCATCGGCGGCAAGGTCATCGCCCGTGAGACGATCAGAGCTTTCCGAAAGGACGTACTCGCGAAGTGCTACGGCGGTGATATTACCCGTAAGAAGAAGCTCCTCGAGAAGCAGAAGGAAGGTAAGAAGCGCATGCGTCAGGTAGGTTCTGTCGAAGTGCCGCAGGAAGCCTTCATGAGCGTACTGAGACTCGACGAGGATTGATCCATATAGCGTGATTTCCCTGGGGGTATTATGATACAAAAGAGGGACCGTACAGCGTTAGCTGACCGGTCCCTCTTTTAAATTCTGTTTGATTGCGAAGCTTCCGCTTACTCGTGACACTCGTTTCGCACGGCCTGCATCCGAAGATCAAGTTCCTCGATACGCTCGGCACAGTCACGAAGCTCGTCGGCCAGTGCTTTTGCGCGCTCCGGCGGAAGATCGTGCTTATAGTGGAGCTTGTGCTCAAGGCTTGCCCAGAAATCCATCGCGATCGTTCTGAACTGTACTTCGACCTTCATGTTGCGCTTCTCGTCCTTAAGGAAGATAGGCACCTCGACGATCAGGTGAAGGCTTCGATATCCGCTCGGCTTAGGATCCTTGATATAGTCCTTTCGTGCGATCAGGGTGATGTCGTCCTGTGCGAGAAAAGCACTTGCGATCTCATAGATATCATCCGGGAAGGAGCAGATCACGCGCACGCCGGCTACGTCGTTGATGTTTTCTTCGATGGCGGCGAGATTGAGGGCTACGTTCTTCTTTCTCATCTTACGGAGCAGGCTGTCGACGGACTTCACTCTCGACTTGATGCTCTCGATCGGGTTTCTCTCGAGCTCTACAGAGAGGGACTCGTCGAGGACCCGGAATTTCGTTTCGACCTCCATGATCGCGCATTGGTAGTAAGCGAACAGCTGGTCGATCGGCTTGGTGTTTTCTTCTACGAAATCGAGGAAAGAATCGGACATGAGATTCTCTCTGACAAAGTCTTCCCGATAAGTAGATAAGCTATTCTCCATTCCCACAGGGAACAGCATATTTTCTTCTTCGTTCATTTCTTTCTCCTGTTCTTTCTCCGTGATCTGAAAAAAACATGATCAAACGGAGAAAACTGTACATGTTCTATTGTAATACATGCTGGCAAGTACTTCGCTAAGAGTTTATAAAGATTTCGGGAATTCTGCCGATATGGTATAATTTTCATATATGTCTGGAGGTGTAAGGGGTATGAAGAAATTAGTTTCGTGTGCTTTAGTAATGACGATGTTACTGAGCCTTGCCGCATGTGGCAAAAAAGGCGGCGGATTCGCTTCTAAGCAGAAGAAGATCATCAGTGCTGCGGAGAGTGTCTGTGGCGCGGAAGAAGCCACAAAGAAGCAGAAGAAAAAGCTTAAGACGGATGATACCGACCCGACGGATCCTGAGTACAGTGACGGTGTGTATGTAACATTTACTGCAGATGATATTGAGGATATCGATTTCGGACAAAAAGCAAAGTTCGATAAGGACGAGATCAATCAGCTGTTCTTCTTCGCGAAGTCTGATGCTGATAGTCAAATGGCTTATTTCGTTACATACCTGTTTGAGATGAATTCACAGGATGACGCGGATGATCTTTTCGAGTATTCGCTTGAGACCTGGGGAGCTTCCGAGAAGAAGGTCAAGAAAGAAGCGAAAAACTATAACGCAGACTACGGATATGAAGATGATGACGATACACTGTCGATCATCATGGTCTCCGAGGAAAAAAATCTTGCGAGGTGTGTCTATGTAAGAAGAGACTCGAAGGTCGTCACAATTTGTGTTGCGAATGTACTTATGGATTCGGATCTTTACGAAGAAGTGCTGGAATTCTATAGAGAAGCCGGATTTACGGATCTTGAAACTCTTCTCGATGACTGATGGAATATAGTAACTGAATACTCAGAAGAAGGATCACGGAGACGTGATTCTTCTGCTATTAGGAGGACACGGATATGATGAAAAAACTGATCGCATGCGGAATGACCATTATTCTGACCATCAGCATGACCGGATGCTCCCTGGGCGGAAACAAGTACAAGAAAGCATCGGAGAAGATGATCGCCGCGGCAGAGAACTGCTGTGACGCGGAAGAGATGTCCAAGAGTCAGAAGAAGAAGCTTATCAAGAATGGTCTGATGACGAATATTACCAAAGCCGGGGAGAGTGTCTATGTGACTCTGGGTCAGGATGACTTGGATAAGATGGACGACGATGAGGATGGTGCTTTTTCCATCGAAAACTTTAAGAATGTGACTATCTTCATGAGAAACGATGAGAAACTCCAGGGAGCGATCACCAGTATGGTCTTTGAGATGGTGGATAAAGATGTCGCGGAAGAACTCTTCGATTACTATGTGGACTCCATGCGTTTGAAAGAGCGTAAGAAAGAGTGGAAACACGCTTCGGAAGGTGAGTTTGCCATCGATGATGAATCCGACGACACGGTCGCCTTCATCGCTTCAGTAGATAACTACTGCATGTCCGGATATATACATATCGACGGCAAGATCGTTACTGTCTGCAGCTTCAGCGGCGATCCGGAAACCGATGTTCTCGAGGAGTACTACGACTTCATGAGAGAAGCAGGTTTCAGGGATATGGAAGCTCTCCTTGAGGGAGACGAGGAAGACTGATCAGAACTTGCAGCGTGTCAGCATAAGAACGACCTTCGTGCGGTCATGTTCGCCGAGCTTGTCGTAGATCGTAGACACGTAGTTCTTAACGGTTCCCTCACTGATAAAGAGAATGGAAGAAATCTGTGCGTTTGTGCATCCTTCGGAGATCAGGCGGCAGATTTCTTTTTCTCTTTCTGTCATTCCGTAATCATCCAGATCGATGGTATCCGCGTCGGATGCGCGTGTTCCGGAGCTCTCGCGTGAACCTCCGTTTCCACTATTGCTATCGCTGTCGATATTCCCGGATGCAAGCATCGAATTCAGCTTCTGCATGACTTTCAGATCCAGAACGCTCTGACCGCGAAGTGCCTGGGAAATGGCATCCAGGATCGCGTCCTTTCCGGAGTCCTTGAGAAGGTAGCCGCAGGCGCCTCCCGCGATCGCGTGGGCGATGCTTTTCTCGTCGTAAAAGGTCGTAAGAACAATGATCTTGATCTGAGGATACTCCGCGTGGACCTTCGGGATCAGCTCGATTCCGCCCATGCCCGGCATGTTCAGGTCGACGAGCATAAGATCAGGAATATCCTTGGAAAGGAGTTCCAGTGCCTCGACGCCGTTTCCGGCCTTACCGATGACCTCGTAGTCTCCCGACAGTGACAGTATGATCTCCAGACTCTCCAGAAGGAGTGGTTCATCGTCCACAAGCAGTATCTTCGTCATGTGTTTTCCTCCTCAAACGGCAGGGAAAGATCCACGGTGAATCCGTCCTCGCTCTCGATATCGAAGCTGCCGCCGCAGCCCTCAGTATATTCCTTGATCTTCCGAAGCCCGAATCCGTTATTGAGCCTCAGTTTCTTCTCGTTAAAATCCAGTTTTCCCCATCCGCAGCCGTTGTCCTGCACCTTCAGGCGGATGTGACCGGTATCGAGGATAAAAGTGATCACGAAAAGGTCCGCGTGTCCGTGCTTGACACCGTTCGTCAGCAGCTCGGAAAGAGAAGAAGAGATGAACGACGCGGTCTGGATCGGGATCCTCGTCTTTGACTTGACCTGTGAAAAGTTGTGGTAGACCTTGTAGGTCGTGTCGGACTTAAACTCGTCGATCATCTTCTCAAGTGAAAGCAGATAGTCGTCGAGCGCGATGCGGTCATCCTCCGCATCCAGCGTTCTGACAACACTTCGTACCGACGAGATCGCCTCATGAACACGGGAATTCGCAGAATCGATCTTCTCGAGTGCTTTTTCCTTATCGGAAGGCACCAGAAGCGACGCGGCATCGAGCGTCACGGTCGCCGCGGAAAGCGTATGTCCGACGTAGTTATGGATATCTCTCGAGATCCGCTCACGCTCCTCGAGTCTGGCATTGTTCTCGTTGACCTTCTGATTCTTCGCGATCTCCTCACGCAGACTCCTCTGCTCGAGCGCCTCGACCGCCGCCGCTGTCAGCGCCTGACGGAGCTTTTCACTGGTGGTCGCCGACCGGTAGAGAAAGTAGATCACTGTCTCCCAGACCGCAAATGCAGCTACGATGATGCCGAGGTAGAGAAGTGCCATGAGAGGCGTGATATCTGTTCGGACGATCTGCATGATCCATCCGCCTAGTGCAAAGATCAGGTTCAGAAGATGACAGGCTTTCCGGTTAAAAAGCCAGGTGCATGTGATCGCCGGCACGGCGAGAAGACCGATAAACCAGTAAGGACAGAGGATCACCGCCGTGGTCTCCAGAAGAAGCATCAGGAACGCGAAGATGCTCTGAAATCTCCTTGCGGAAAAACAGGAGAGGTTCAGAAGGATAAGACCTCCCGCCATGAGAGCGGCGCCTGGAAGCATATCACAAAGAAGCACCACGGCAACTCCCTGACCAATCAGAGAAAGCATGGCGGCACTCCAGATAAGCCGGTATTCCTGTGAATCGATCTGCATGAAATAACTCCCCGAAATTCGTTCTTACACTATTATACTACTTTCGGATGAGTGAGACGGAGAGAGAGGGCGACGGTGCTTTTGCCGAAGAGTCTTAGTATGGAATTTCCGACTGATTCAGTAATATTGTATTATTGTCGGAAAAGAAGATCCTCTTTTTCCGTCAAATCCTGTGATGCAGGGAGAAAGGTCGGAAAATCCCATCCCTTGATTCCGACTGATTTCAAATTTCATTGGAAGTTGTCGGAAATCCTGACCCGATTTTGCCGACTAAACTGCTTACTCGATCGAAACCATCGGAAAACTCGACCGAATCTTTCCGACGAGAAAACATCCCAAGCAGATTCAGTCGGAAAACCCTGAAAAACTAAGAAAGACTTCCGACCTTTTTATTCCGGTTTGAAAAGCACTCGTCCTTGCAACTGGTCGTTTCTGATCAGCATATCTGTTTGACCAAACCCCTGAAAAATGATAACATCACTTCATGCTTTTCACGCGGATGTGGTGAAATTGGCAGACACGCCAGATTTAGGTTCTGGTACGAAAGTGTGCAGGTTCAAGTCCTGT
>DBYF01000101.1:46340-49393 GCA_002310155.1 Mageeibacillus sp. UBA1193
AGATTGACAGAAACGACGCTTGTGTATACCATTAACCCATTAACATAGTAGTCAACTGAAACAACATGCTGAATGAATATGAATCATGAAAGGATGGAGAGTATGAAAACCATAGAAACAAAGAAGGCACCTGCAGCAATCGGACCGTATTCCCAGGCCATCGTTAACGGCGGACTGGTCTATACATCGGGACAGATCCCGATCGATCCGGCTTCGGGAAGCATCACGGTGACGACGATCGAAGGTCAGACAGAGCAGGTTATCCGGAATCTTCAGGCGGTTCTTGAAGAGGCGGGAAGTGGTCTGGATAAAGTCGTGAAGACGACCTGTTTTCTATCGGATATCGGTAACTTCGCTACATTCAATTCAATCTATGCAAAGGCGTTTACGGGAAATCCGGCAAGAAGTTGTGTTGAAGTGTCAGCTCTTCCGAAAGGAGCCCTCGTGGAGATCGAGGTCATCGCTGTGATAAGTGAAGATTATCTCGGACGATAAAACGCCGGTATTTTTCAAATATGTACCCGGATGATAGCATGAATGCATCACATCCAAATCAGTCTACGAACTTGTTCGCGGAGGAGTAATGCTAGTTAGGAAAGCGACAATAAAAGATGCAGATAAGATAAGCAAGCTGGAGGCAGGTTCTTTTCCTAAGGAAGAGGCGGCCTCCTTATCTGCTTTTCGAGACCGTCTGCGCGTGTATCCGAAGCACTTTCTGGTAATGGAAGAGGATGGTGAGATCCTGTGCTGTGTCAACGGTCTGGTCACGGATGAGAAGGATCTGACGGATGAGATGTATTCATCCGCGGATCTTCACGATGAGAACGGGAAGTGGCAAATGATTTTCGGGGTGGCGACGCATCCGGATCACCGCCGGCAGGGACTTGCTTCCGATATCGTCAGACGGTTTGTCGAATATGCCCAGAAGGAAGGAAGGCTCGGAGTCGTTCTTACCTGTAAGGACTATCTGGTTCACTTCTATGAACGGCTCGGATTCGTAAATGAAGGAGTTTCCGGATCGGCGCATGGAGGGGTCACATGGTATCAGATGCGACTGACTTTCCCGCGTTGCGAAGTATCGACGGAATCAAGAAGTGATGACTGACATGAAGAAAGATATAGAATACCAGATAATTGATACGGTCGACGGGATCGACTTTGAGGAAGTAGCTGAAATCCTTTCTTTCTATGGGTTGAGCAACCTGGATGCGAAAACACAGAGGACCGTATTTGAGAACAGCTATGTAACGATTTTCATCAAAACTGATGAAAAATTGATTGGGGTCGGACGAGCCATATCTGATGGTATCACGCATGCCGCGATCTTTAACATTGCCGTGAGAGATGAGTACAGAGGTCACGGGATAGGTAAGAGAATCGTTGACGAGATCTTGAAAAGAGTAGAGGGATGTAACGTTACCTTGTATACACACCCGAAGCATATCGGACTATATGAGCATTGGGGATTTAAGAGACTTAAGACGGCTTATGTCATATTCCATGATGAGTCGCATTATAAAGAAGCGGGTTTTATCGACTGATTCGTCTTCTAATACGAGTCATAATGTAATATCGGAGGTAATTACTATGCCTCAAATTCAGGCAGAGTCGATATCTTGATCCCCTTATTCTTAGCATAGAGAGACAAAAGGGCAGAAGCATTTCCTGAATCTCCGACGAAGAGACCGAGATTGGAGTCGACGTCCCATGGCGTTACGCGTGTCCAGGCATCATACCAGCGTCGGCCGTTCTCATCAACAAAAGCATCGTGCAGGATCGAGTTGGCTGTCCGTGCGGCAAGGGTGTGATTTATCTGGCCCGGGATGAGGTCCGGATCAGTCAGGAAGTGCAGGAGAAAGCCCGATGCACCGCAACATATGCAGTGGTTCCAATAACCGCGGGAACGCTTCTCCGGAATACCTGCCTTGATGAGCGCCTGATTGAATCTTCTGTACCCTTCAAGATACTTCTCGTCGCCAGTAACCTTAAAGAGTTTTCTGTAGACAACAGAAGATCCTACAGGACCATGGCAGAGACCCAGATAGTAGACATCGTAAGGCTCTTCGGAATCAGGCAGATAGATGTACGGAATGATGGAAGAATCCTCGTCCTTGATTGCAATCTTCTCGAGGTAGTTGATGCCACGCTCTGCGTAGCGGAGATACGCCGGGTCGTCTGTTGCTTCGTAGAGCAAAGTAAGAAGATATACGATGCCGGATGTTCCGTGAGCGAAGTTTGCAATGACACCGCTGTCAGGAACTTCAGAGAAGTAGTCGTGAACGTTTAAAAGGCTCCAGTGGATCGTATTTTCGTCGTCTTCGATGCGAAGAGCAAGGATCGATTCGAGTGCCTGCTTAGCGAAGTCGAGGTACTTGTTGTCGCCGGTGATCTTGAAGATTTTTATCCAATATAGCGCGACACTTCCGTCACCCATGTAATCGTAGAGACCCTTCCAGTGAATGAGGTCGCCTTCCTTGATCGCTTTGTCGTAGATATTATCTGCGATGCGTATCGCATGATCGAGGTATCGCTTCTCATTCGTCTTATTGTAGAGAGTAAGCGCGAGGAAACCTTCTCCTGCGGTTCCAGTGTGAAGACCAGGTTTGATCGAGAGCTCCGGATCGTATGTGTTGATAAGATATTCTGCACCTGCCTTGGCTTCATCAAGGTACTCTGCATTTCCTGTAACTTCATAAAGCTGGATGAAGAAAAAACTGATGCCGGCAGCACCTGAATAAAGCGTGCGATCGTTTAGATATGTCTTTATGAGCGCACCGCCGTTGGTTGCCTGCTTGATGCTCACGGGCCAGTGACGGCCGTTGTTATCATTGATCTCGTGGCTTTTGATCCACCTGGCTGTCTCTATCGCACCGTTAAGATAATCCTCTATACTTGTGGGATTGAATATATTTGGTAAAGCTATTCTTCTCATGGTTGTTTCCCTTTTTTGTGATGTGTTTCTTACAGAAATGCTACAACAGGTTATGTGTCCCGTCTAATTCGAAAACCTGATCTGGAGTTATAGGCTGCGGTTATAACCTCTGTTTTTGCAG
>DBYF01000001.1:0-138 GCA_002310155.1 Mageeibacillus sp. UBA1193
GAAGGGCAAGAACTTCCGTTTCACGCTTACCACGAACGGCGTTCTGGTCGACGATGACGTCATCGATTTTGCGAACCGCGAGTGCAGCAACGTAGTGCTTTCGCTCGACGGCAGAAAAGAAGTCCACGACCGCTATCG
>DBYF01000001.1:182-2127 GCA_002310155.1 Mageeibacillus sp. UBA1193
TTCGTCGAGGCTCGTGGCGGCAAGAATTACTACATGCGCGGCACGTTTACACATGCTAACCCGGACTTCCTCGAGGACATCAAGGTCATGCTCGACCTCGGCTTTAACGAGCTGTCGATGGAGCCTGTTGTCTGCGGCGAGGACGATCCCGCGAGACTGACCGACGAAGATATGCCGATCGTGATGGAGCAGTACGAGAAACTCGCCGAGCTCATGATCGAGCGCGACGCGGCGGGAAAACCATTCACTTTCTACCATTACATGATCGACTTAAAGGGCGGTCCTTGCATCTATAAGCGTATTTCCGGCTGCGGTTCCGGAACCGAGTATATGGCCGTCACTCCGTGGGGCGACCTCTATCCGTGCCACCAGTTCGTCGGCGAGGAGAAGTTCCTGCTCGGTAACATCTACGACGGCGTGAAGAATACCGCTGTCCAGAATGACTTTGCGGCATGCAATGTCTACTCCCGTGAGGAGTGCCGTGGCTGCTGGGCGCGCCTTTACTGCAGTGGGGGCTGCGCGGCGAATGCGTACCACGCGACCGGCTCTGTGCGCGGCGTCTACAAGTACGGCTGCGAACTCTTCAAGAAGAGGATCGAGTGCGCGCTCATGGTCGCGATCCACAGAGAGTTTGATCAGTGAGGTCGCGGCTACGGCTCGGGGCTGAACTGAGGTGTGGGGCGAGTGCTTTTCGCGCAGGATCAAGCGGCGGAAAGTGCTTTTCGAACAGAATGATGATAATGACACCGGGAGACTTTTGGAGTTTTCCGGTGTTTTTTCTGCAGTTTTCCGACTGGGTGGTTTTGTGTTGGTTTTTCGTCGGAAGATTTTTGGTAGGAGTTCCGACGAGATTGGTTGAAGAGGCGATTTGGTCGGAAGATTATGGGAGATTATTCCGACGATTTTAATGTGTGTGGAATCTGGTCGGAATTATAAGGAAGATTCTTCCGACTAGGTTGCGAAACTTTGAATTGCGTCGGAAATATTGGAAGTTTTCTTCCGACAGATTATTCATATCACAGAATCAGTCGGAATCGGAGGACTATTGATTCCGACTTTTTCGTGATTATATGGTTTTTAGTCAGAAAAGATATGTCGTTTTCTACTGAAACTGCAAATCCGACATATGTCTCTCTGCCGGGCTTATGTCGAAAATGGCATTACACCTGATTCCGACATAAATCGCAGCCCCCGACAATGATTGACCGCCCCGCCTTTAGAGGGTAAAATCCAACTATGCTATTTAAGGAGGCGGGCGTGTGAAGACACCGATCTGTGATTTCGTTAGAGACTACGCGGCGAGCGGCACCGTCCGCATGCACATGCCAGGTCACAAGGGTTCTGGCACCGGCACCACCGGAGAGGTTGACGCGGGCGGATCCGCCGAGGGTTCAGCCAGCGAAGCGCCGGACCAGTACAGCAGAGATTTTTCCAATATTGCGGCGTACGACATCACCGAGATCAAGGGCTCGGACGAGCTTTATCACCCGACGTCCATCATCGCGGAGAGCGAGAAGAACGCGTCGACGATCTTCGGCTGCCCGACGTACTATTCGACGGAGGGTTCATCGCTCTGCATCCGCGCGATGCTTTATCTCAACATGATGCGCGCGAAGCACATTCAATCTGAAACCGGATCTGACAAGAGCACACAGAAGCCTTGGGTCCTGGCCGCCAGAAACGTCCATGAATCCTTCGTTTCCGCATGCGCGCTTCTGGATATTGACGCCGAGTGGATCTCGTCGAAATCGAGCACTCTTTTGTCTGCCGATATCGATGCTGATGATGTGGCAAAAGCACTCGCCGCCGGCATCGCATCGCACAACTCGAACCCGTGCTGCGTATACATCACCTCACCTGACTACGCGGGCCACATCCTGCCGGTCAGGGAGATCGCGGAAGTGTGCCACCAGAACGGCATCGCGCTCGTGGTCGATAACGCGCA
>DBYF01000001.1:2176-10015 GCA_002310155.1 Mageeibacillus sp. UBA1193
GACTCTGCGCACAAGACTTTGCCTGTCCTGACAGGTGGCGCGTATCTGCATGTAAGAGAAGACTGGAAGCGTGAAAAAGCACCGCTCTCTTTCCTTGTGAAAAACGCGATGCGCATGTTCGCTTCGACGAGTCCTTCGTGGCTGATCCTGCAGTCTCTCGACCGGGCGAATCTGTGGCTCTATCAGGGCGGAAGCAAATCGTTCGCGAAGACAGAGGAGAAGGTGGGAGCGCTTCGCAGTAATCTTACCGGAATCGGTCTTTCGTGCTATGGTGAAGATACGATGAGGATCACGATCCTGACACGCCCGTTCGGATATACCGGTGATGAGTTTGCGTCGATCCTCCGTGAGAAGAAGATCGAGGTCGAGTTCTCTGATCCGGACATGATCGTTCTGATGATCACTCCGAAGAACACCAGAAGGGATCTCGATAAACTGAGCACGACGCTGATGTCGATCCCGAAAAAAGATGCGCTTCCGACATTCCAGAAGTGCATGGAATCAGATGAGAATGAAGAGCAGATCTTCCCGAAAAAGAAGTTCACGATCCGCGGCGCTTCGATGCGTCCGTGGGAAACTGTTCCTATGGCAAAAGCACTCGGCCGCGTTGCTGCGATGGGTTCTTTTTCCTGCCCGCCGGCGATCCCGATCGTTATGCCGGGCGAGGTGATCGGCGAGCGTGAGATCAAGCAATTTGAGTACTATGGATATAATGAATGCAAAGTCATTCAATAAAGTGGAGGCACATATGAAATCTTTTCGTGAGAATATCTGGAAGAACGGTGAATACAATTACGAGGCGGCATATGGTTTTGTACCGAACATCGTTTCGTATCTTCACGAGGAAGATGATTCTTCTGATGCATCTTCATCGCAGCAGAACGATGACAGCAAACTTCGTCCCTGCATGATCGTTGTGCCGGGTGGCGGATACTGCATGGTCGTTCCGCCGGAAGCCGGAGTCGTCGCGGAAGAGTTCTATCGCCGTGGCATGAACTGCTTCGTGCTGACATATACATCCGATATCACGATGTCAGTTCCACTCCGCAAGCAGCCTCTGAATGACATCTCCAGAGCAGTGAGATACGTAAGAAAAAACAGCGCGCGCTTCAACATCGATCCCAAGAAGATCACGATCTGCGGATTCTCTGCCGGAGCGCATGTCTGCGGTACACTTGGTGTGCACTTCGCTGATGTAACGGACACAGATCCGGAACTCAACGAAGTATCCAACCGTCCTGACTCGATGATCCTTTCTTACCCGGTCATCACGTCCGGCGAATTTACACACATCTATTCCATGTGGGCACTCGTCGGCAAAGATGCACCGCAGGAAGAATACGATTATTTCTCTCTCGAAAAGCACGTGTCCGAAACTACACCGCCGTCTTTCATCTGGCAGACTGTGGAAGACAATCTCGTACCTGTCGAAAACAGCATGCTTTTCGCAGAGGCTTGCAGAAAGAATAACGTTCAGTATGCGTACTACGCATTCCCGCACGGATGGCACGGACTGTCCGTTCACAACGATGCTTTCCGTAAGGGTGATTTTGGCGAAGAATATACAATGGAACAGGTCATGGCGGCAGTCGATGCTGTACGTGAAGGAAAGGGTATTAACGTTTCCGAACAGCGTACTAAAGAACTGATTGATCAGTTCTCGCAGGAGCCGCCGAAACCGGAAGGCGAGATGCCGAAGATTGATGATGTCGCGCTCTGGCCGGATCTCGCGGAAGCATGGCTGAAATCCGCCGGGCTTTTCCTCACCTGATCGGACTGGAGCTGCTCGGCATCTTATGCAAATAATAGATAAGCCCGGCTTCATATCCTATCTGCGAGGAGCTGAACACCGTTGTGTCTCTTATAGTTCCAGTTCGTCGTACACTTTCATTTTGGAATAAAAAACCGTAATTCGCCGGAAAATACCTGTTTCGCGCCCTCGTAAATGCTTAAAATGTAAATCACTTAGGGTTGTCAGTGCTTTTCGAAATGCACAGGAAACAGGGAGGAAGGATCTATGAAAAAGAAGAGAGCATCGGCAGCTGTGCTGGCCGGTATTTTAGCGTTATCCATGTGCCTTACCGCATGCAAGTCGAAAAAGATCAAGCCGGTCGAGCCGGAAGACTTCGAAAACTGCGTGAAAAGTCATGGTTTTACGGTAACGGAAAATGATCACGAGACAGCGGAAGTGAACATTTTTGCAAACTACTCTGATTTCGGCGTTTCCGTCATGTTCAACTATTACCGTTACGAGAACGAAAAAGATGTGGACGAACATTTCGATGAGTTCCTGAAACTGACGGAGAAACTCGCGGCAAAGGATGGATATGAGGGAGAGATCACGAAGAAAGATTCCTATATCTATGCCAAGTATGAGGTTTCGGGCAGTGGCGTGGGCCGCGGACAGCCGGATATTCTGGTCATGAGAGCGGAAAAAATGATTCTCATTTGCTATACCAATATGACAGACGAATCCAATGAGATCCGCAAAAACGTCCTCAACGATCTCGGAATTAATATCGAGATCAAAACGTAATGATCCTTTAAGCCTCTTTATCTTGAAAGACACACTTGCCTATAGTAATCTTTTGGTATAAGTTCGGATAATTCTCTTTAATAGGCGAGGAGCACCTGGAAAGACGCCGGATGCAGACGCGGGAGTTGTCCTAAGGGAAAAAGGAAGCAGTGAATATTTCAGGTAAACAGGGGAATTGACAGCTATGGCAAAAGAACCGGAAAAGAAAGAAAAGAAGATGGATGAGGAAAAACTGCAGAAGTTCCTGAAGATCGGGATCGGCGTTGCAGTAGGCGTGCTGGTCGTTGGCGGCATCGGAATGTTTGCTTTCTTCAACAATGCGAAGAAGGATAACAACGCGGTGGAAACAACGACAGTAGTGACTGAACCGTCCGTAAATGACAGTGAAGCGGCGGCGAAGCTCGAAGAGATGAAGAAAGTGGTGGATGACCCGAATTTCTACGAGGGCATCTCGATCAACGGCGTGAGTGTCGCGGGCAAGTCGAAGGACGAGGTAAAGCAGATGTTTGCGTCGGACAGTGCGGCGACACTCGACATCAAGTTTCAGGTCAGGGATGAGCAGATCCCGCTGAATACCGGTGACGTGAAGATCTTAAGTGACATCAACTCGGTCATTAATCAGGCATATAACTACGGCAGGACCAGCAGTTTTGTCGGCGACGAAGCCATCAAGGACCGCTATGCGAAGATCGTAGCGCTGAAGATCACACCGGTCGACTTCTGCTGCACCTATAAAATCGGCACGTCCAGCACCGATATCGATTCTCTGGTAAGACAGACGCTCGAACCCTACAACACCGAGGTCGCAGAGGCTTCCGTCGAGGGCTTCGATGTGGAGAAACTTGAGTTCGTCTACGTGGAATCCCAGGACGGCGTCGTTATTGACATTGATAAGGCGATCGCCGATGTAAAAGCAGCGCTGAACAATTTGGAGTATCAGGTAGTGATCCCGGTTAGCGCTGAGATCACGGAGCCGCAGGTCTCCACGGAGTTCCTCAAGAGCCAGCTTGGTCTGGTTTCTACAACCACTTCTGAAACAACGGATAACGATAACCGTAACACCAACATCCGTCTGGTCTGCGAGAAGCTCGATGGTCTGGTACTGCAGCCGGGCGAGAAGTTCAACTTCAATGACTACATCGGAAGAAGAACCGCTGAGGGCGGCTATAAGCCGGCGCACGGTATCTATAACGGATCGATGAGAGATGAGATCGGCGGCGGTATCTGCCAGGCGAATACCATGCTCTACCAGAGCGTTTCGAAGGCGGACCTGCAGGTCGACGAGAGAAAGAACCACTCGATCCCGAGTACTTATGTACCGAAGGGCACAGACGCGACAGTTACGTGGTACAGCCCGAACTTCCGTTTCACCAACAACACTGATTATCCGATCGCGATCCACGCGTATTATAAGGATCTGCACGTTACTGTCGAGATCTACGGACGTCAGCTTCCGGACGGACAGCATATCGAGCTGGTCGGTGAACAGGTCAGCACGATCGGTGCCGGAACGACTTACGTTTCGGATCCGAGCCTTCCTGAGGGAACACAGAAGAAAGTATCTTCCGGCCGTACAGGTTATGTCTACAAGTCCTACAAGGTCTGGTACGACAAGGATGGCAACGAAGTAAAGAGAGACGCATACTTCCCGAGCACATATCCGGCGAAGTCCGCGATCATCCACGTCGGTACAGGCGGAGGCGGCGGAACGGTAGATCCGAACACAGGTAATGTTACACCTGATGAGTCCACCGATCCGACAGCTCCTGAGCAGGATCCGACAACACCGCCGAACGAGAATCCGCCGGTAACCCCGGAGGGCGGCAACAACGGTGGAAACGGCGGCGAAGGCGGCCAGAACGGTGGCTCTGAGGGCGGCAATGAAGGCGGCAACGAAGGCGGCGGTTCCGAAGGTGGAAACGAAGGCGGCAATGGCGGCGGCTCCGAGGGTGGCCAGAATGGTGGCTCTGAGGGCGGCGGTTCCGGTTCCGGCGGAGGCTCTGAAGGTGGAGGTTCCGAAGGCGGTTCCGGTGGAGGATCCGAAGGTGGAGGATCTGAAGGCGGCAGCGGCGGAGGATCCGAGGGTGGATCTGAAGGCGGCGGAGGATCCGAGGGTGGATCTGAAGGCGGCGGTGAAGGCGGAGCCTGATCCGAAAACGTTATAGAAAACCGAATTAAGTAAGTAAACAAGATCCCGGAGGCAGGAGTTCCAAGCTTCCGGGATCTTTCTTTTGCATAAGCCGGGGCGGGTGCTTTTCGCACAGGATAAGGCAGCAGGGCGGGTGCTTTTCGCGCGGAGTCAGATAGAAGGACAAAAAAATGCTACTTCATACTATTTCGCCATCAGGGCACGAATACGCCCGAAGTAAACAGAAAGTAAAGCATTTTTGAAAAACAAACTGTGTTGGTATAATGGGAAGCGGAGGTGAGGAAATGAAAAAATTCAAGATTTTCATGAGTGGGGTATGTCTTGTTTCCGTTATGGGAACAGCCGTTTGCGGCTGCGGGAAGAAGTCGGACGACAAGTCCGGTAAGACTACCAAAACGAAAGATACAGAGGTGACGGAGCTTACAGAGGACGTCACTTTCCCGCATGATACGTTCACGACTTCGGATATTCCGACGCTGAATACGGATACCAACGGCGGCGCGATTCCAATCAATCCGGACATGACCGGCGGAAATCCGCTGCTGGGAGAGACCACTGAGGAGCCTGCGGCTCCGACGATCGATGTCGATACTTACGACTGGGAGTCGCTCTACGAGTGGGAAGGAACCGAGATCACAGGATTCGTTGATCCGGTTCCCGAAGAGGTCATGAATACCGGTGTCCTGGTTATCCCGGATAAGTGCGTGACCGTTAAACATGATGCATTTAGAGAATCCACGTGGCTCAAGGAAGTGAGATTCCAGGATCCTGAGAAGATCGAATATGTCGGAGATGGTGCATTTGCTCATTGTCCGCAGCTTCACTCCTTTGTCATGCCGCCAAATGCAAATGCATACCAGCAGGGAAAACTCACGCAGTCGAATATAATGCCTTTCGGAAGCTCTCGCACCAAGGATGTGGGAACGAGGCTTTATAACGTTGTGCTCCCAGACTGTCAGGTGTTTTCTTCTTTGGTTACATACCTTGGCAATGGCGATACGTCTGATCCGGTAAATAACCAGACTTACCTGAGAACGGTCTATTGCCCGAAGAACTTTTCAATCAAGTACAGCGGCGTGGATTTTGTCGACTTCGATTACACTCCGCAGAAGTTTGCCAAATACTCGAAAGAGTATAAGGAAAAGAACTTCCCGGATGCTATTGATATCACGATCAACTACTATGAAGTCCCCTGCACGGTCTATGTCGTCAAGGATTCATGGGCGGATACCCACTTTGATGAGTGGACGATGGGCGACCTGATCCAGAAGGAGTACTGGGATGGCGAGAACTACACATTCGCAGAGTATGAGCCGACCTGGGACATCAGCCATATCACTTTCTGGTTGGCCGATAGTCATACCACCATCAACAGCGCGCATGGTGACTGGAAAATAACCACCTGGGTGGGTAATGACAAGACCGACGAAGGCTTCATCTCCCCGGAAGATTTCTCGGCACTCTATGCGGAGATCCTGTCTTTGCTGGAAGAAGGAAAACTCAAAGACGGTTTGGGATCGAACAGTGTCAGAATCAAAGGCTTCATTGAAGACTTCGATATGAACGTGAGAGATGCGGAAGAAGGCACACTTCAGGCTCTGCTCGAAAAGTACAAGAAGTAAGATCTTTCGAATAAGGATCCAGGCGGGCGGTTCCGGTCGGGACGGCCCGCTTTTAAGATATTGTGAAAGATCGTTATATAATCCGGTGCGATTTTGTTAGTAAACCGGTTTCGATAATGATAATCTATGCGTGTTGTGATCGTCAAAGGAATGGGTTTGTTGTAATCGATCAATTTTCAAACAAGGAAGTAAATATCATGGGAAAATCAAAGTGTACGACGAAAGTCGCAGCGCTTCTGATGGCTATGGTGATCGTTTTTATCCCATTCAGAAGTGCTTTTGCAGCAGGAAGATCTTATGCTCGAAACCTCTGTGTTGATGATGGTTTTAAGGCCCCCACCGGCCATACCGCTATTAAGGAATATACGGACCACAATGGTACATATTATGTCCGACAGGGAGATGAGTATGCATTTCTGGAGGGTGAGATCGTCAATGTCAGCTCCAGTTTCACACTCACTCTCGTAGTCAGAGATAACGATGCAGGCTGCAATATCCGCAAAGTGACCGAAAGGATCACGGTTCCTTCCGGAAGAACGAATTTGTACCTGTATGAATTATGTAGTCTCGCCACATATTATGGAGGCAAATCCAATTATTGCAGTCAGGAATTGACAGACGCGCTCTATCTGAAAAAACTGCCGGTCGGAAACTACAGTTTCGCATTTTACGTTAATGACACATCTTCCGGTACAGTCACGTATGTCAGAGTGTATTCGCGTGAGGCGGAAAGTCTGGTTTATAGTGCCTTTTATAACTTCAATTTGAGTAAGGCCGGTCAGGATTTTGATGTAACTATGTATAAACTGAGTACACATCAGATGTCAGGTACGGATTTCCTCTGGAATCTGTATGTAAAAAATCAGGCAAAAGGAATATTCAGAAGTTCATCTTCTAGAGAGATCATCCGTCTCGTCTGCAAGGTAGCGTATGGCCGTTATCCGAATGTTGCGGAAGAGGTAACGCTTTTGAAGTATTGTTCAATAATGGGCGAACCGCTCACGGTCAAGAGGATCATATTCAGCGGGCAGTGCCAGAACCATCTTATGGACCTGGGTATCAAGCCCTGATTTTCCTCGCGAAATGAATTAGAAGAAGGGGACGTCTCATACGATGAGGCGCCCCCTTTTTTGAACGATACACTATTTTTGAAGGGTCGTTCAAGCTGAATGATAATCCAAAACTGGTGCATCGTTCAACCAATCTGGGTGCAGCTGATTTTTTACGATTTTTAACTTGGTCTCTCTTGTTATTAGCATAAAAGTACCCCCATTCATTGTACATCGCTGTACAAAAAATGGGGGTAACTTCATCAAATCTGGCGGAGACGGAGGGATTCGAACCCTCGAGCCGGAAACCGGCTAACGCATTTCGAGTGCGCCCCGTTATGACCACTTCGATACGTCTCCATCTGGTGCAAGTGCTTTTCGCGCAGAAACAGCGCTCAGCGCAAGTGCTATTCGATTATAAGAGTAGGGGAGTTTTCCGTCAAGGGTGGAGCGTCCTCTGTCTTCATGAATGCGCTCATCTGT
>DBYF01000041.1:0-12453 GCA_002310155.1 Mageeibacillus sp. UBA1193
AGAGACTTTGATCAACCAGTCGATCTATCTTTCCAATGAATCTGAAAAACTTCTTAAGGATGAGAAGCGTATTGAAGCCATTCAGCTTGCGCTTGCCGCTCTTCCGTCTGATGAGGTAGACCGCCCGATTACCGCGGAGGCGGTACGCGCACTGTCAAATGCGACTCTTGCATATATGCCTTTGTCTGGTACGAATATCCATTCTGTTTGGAATTACAAAGCCTCTACAATGATCAGAAAGATGACTTTATCACCTGAGCACACTTCGTTTGCTGTTTCTGATATCACAATGATGGTTACGGTTTGGAATACTGAGACTCATGAGGTGGTCTTTGAAAAATCATTTGCGGGTGAGACGATCTGTTCTCTGGATTATTGCGGGGATCATACGATCTTGATCACAACAAGGGATGAAATCTTTGCTTATGATCTGAAGGATGGCAGGAAGAAGTGGAGTTTGGAGTCTCCTGATGGTTCTTACAGTGCTGAGGGACCAATCATTTGTGATTCTCTGGATTCACTTTATATTGTCGCGGCAAATAGACAACTATACCATTTATCTACCGAGAACGGAGATATACTGGATAAGCATGATCTGCCTTTCGGTATCGAAGGCAAAGCGGTAAATTATGAGCTTGTTTCACTTTCACCGGATGAAACCAGAGTAGCCGCATCTTTGTCTAATGGTACAGACGCTTGTTATGTCGGCGTTTTAAACCTTTCAGATGATGATTTACAGCTGTTCCCGGTCGATGGACCTAATATACGAAATCTGATCTGGGTAAATAATGATACTATTGTTATCTCTGAGTATGATATTTTCAGCAGCAATAATCTCCTGCGAAATAACGGTATCGTTGTCCAGCCGCATAGTGACCTTATCCGATGCATTGATGTTTCTGCAATGACTGAGAAGTGGAAGGCTGATTTTGAATATAATATTTTCCTTTATGACAGTGAGCTTCTCAATCTCCCGGCAAGAAATGCCGTGGCTTATGAAACCGGCGATGTTATGACTATCTATGATGTAGAAACAGGCGAAGTGATCGGTGATTACCAGATCCAGCAGGTCCTTGTCGACATCAGTGACAATGATGGTGACGGAACGCCGACTTTTGTAACAGAGACAGGAGGACTTGGTGGCCCTGTTAATTCGATTGGCCCTCAGGCTACTACCTATACTTATGAGTTTGTCAGCAATATTTCTGATTGCCTGATCGGAGATGGAGTATATGTATTGCAGGAAAACAGTAATGAAGTCCTGTATTACAATACGTACATATACGATGAAGAGTGGACGGAGATCGATGAGAGCGTTGAGCTGACGATGCCTGATGATTATTTCCTTGACGATGATTATCTGGCAATGAAAACGTATGTGGATGGCTGTGTCCATATTACTGCTTATGACGTAAACAATTTGGAATTGCTGTTCAGTATCGGATTATCCGATGCAACTAATTACAGCTCCAAAATACTTGGTATATTTGATGATGAACTTTATGTATCTGTCTGGGGTAATGACTTGAAGCTTTGTATTTGCAGGATCTCGATGGAGGATGGGGAGGTTCTCGATACTTCCGAGATATCTAACATATTCTTTGCTATCGAAAAATGCTGCAGCATGTCAGGTAATTTCATTACCTACATGTATAACGATACGACTGTAAATGGAAACCGTATCCGGCTTCGTGATCTTACTACGGGAAAAGAAGAGAAGTTTGTTCTTCCCCTTGATAAATTTGAACCCAATGATGCACCGATATATTTCCCGGATCTGAATGTTATTTACTACAACGACAAAGCGGGAAACTATCTTATCGATGTAGAAAACCATGAGGTCAAAGAAATCGATCTTCCTAAGGACTGGGCAGGAACAACTGTCTTTGAACCGGATGAAACCGGAGACAGATGGATCATTGCGGATATGAGCCGTGTTCTGATCTTTAATTCAGATGGAGAGCAGGAGATGGAACTCCTTTGCGGTGGTATTTCGGCAATCGGTGCTACTTTCTATAAACAAGGAAACTCGGAGCAGATCCTGGTCGTTTTTGATGATGGTTCTTTCTATCGTTATGACGCGAAGAGTGGAGATTTCAACGGAAAGACCGAGGTGGAAACATATTCGGACTACTGGCTGGACGCGGAGATCAGTGTCGATGAAGAACAGGGTCTGATCTTTATTCAGACCGGTCAGATCACAGATATCGTGGATATGGAATCATGGATCGAGATCTCTGTCGTATGGAACTCTTTCGGATACCATAAACCGACAGACCGGTTCCTCGCATTCAGTTTTAAGTCGCAAAAAAGTGTCCGAATCGGATACTTCAGACACTATACATTAGATGATCTGATCGATAAGGCAGAAGCGATCCTGAATGGCGCAGAGCTCTCGCCGGAGCAGAAATCCAGATACGGAATCAGTTGACCTCATCCGCCTTACGGTACAGAAGCGGGAACAGGCTCTTCTTGATGATATAGATATCGTGCTCGTCTTCTTCACGGACGGCAATATAATCGCCGACATTTCCGAGATAGTATTTCTCTTCGTCCCACTGCGTAAAGAGCTTCACACAGTGATCGAGCGGCTTAGCATAGATCAATCCGCCACCATGGCTGATCATGGCCTGTGCGTGAGACATTACATCTGATTTCTGACCTGTTGTCAGGTTCTTGATACTCGGAGAGTATTCAAATGTCTTCGAATATGGACGATTAAGGGATTTGTATCTTGCCAGAAGTTTCTCTTCATTAACAGGATAGACCTCACCCTCGATACCGATCATGAGATAACTGTCTTCTTCTACGGAAACGACAACGTCTCCTTCAAGAGTTCTGATCTCGACCTGCGTCTTCGGCGGGAAGATATCCGCCAGATGAACTGCGCCGACTTCCTGAGGTCTCTTCTCATAAAGTGGCATATCGGATGTGTCCAGAACCGTATCCTTGGTGTAAAGGATCGTAAACATGTCGAAGTATTCCTTCATGCGCTCTTTAAGAAGAACGGAAGGATCCTTTTCCAGCTTCTCCGGGCGGAGAGATCCTCCTGCTTTCAGGATATGGCCGCCACCGCCGCCGACACCCTCCGCAAGAAATGCGGCGAGTTCGTTGGCATGAACTTCCTTGGTGCAGCTTCTTACTGAGAATTTGACCTCGTAAGGGCTGATATAGTATGCAAGACATACATCTACTTTATCGGTCTCCAGGGAAAAATCACTGATCACGCCGAGGATGTTCGGATCGCATGGCTCGGATCTTAAGATAAGATAGTTGTGGTCTTCATAGAATTCATATTCGAAGATCGTCTTACCCGTGATCTTCAATTCGGCAAGAGAGATATTCGCGTTACTCATACGTGTGATCAGACTTCTCTGGATGACCAGGGAATCAAGCATGTCACGGTCGAGCGGGTGGGACACCTCGGAAAGACGGTTAGTATCAGAGAAAAGACCATAGTAAAGAGCAGTGGAGAGGTTCTTTTCGTCAGAAAAGTCCATTCCTTCATTTCGGATCAGATTCCATACGACGGTGGCACAGCTGCCGATATTGCTCTTGACCTCCGCGTATTCCGGAAGCGTTACAGTTACCTGATGGTGATCGATAATGGCAATGTTCTGCGCACGTGTCGTCGTGACATTTCTCTGTCCGTACTGACAGTCAACGGTGATCAGGAGTTCCGGATTCTCATCAAAGTCCGGTTCATATGAGATCGGGATCAAAAGCTCGGCGAGCATGATCTTGAGATTGCTTTTCTGGATCTTATTTTTTCCCCGGTAAATGAAACGTACATTTTTCTGTTTCTGAGAGAAGTACCAGTGAAGAGCGGCACCGCTTGCAAGCGCGTCTGCATCCGGGTTGTCATGACACTGGATCACGATGTCATCGAATTTAAGAAGTTCCGAAAGTCTCATAGTGTGTGCTCCTGTTTCATCTTTTCCTATTTATTCTACCATTCTATAAACATAAATGAAACGTGATATATTAAGATAAAAATCGTGCTTGACACCATCAAAGTTTATAAGTATACTTATTCATGCTTTAAGCCATGCGGCGGTGGCGGAATTGGCAGACGCGCACGTTTGAGGGGCGTGTGGGCGACCATACGGGTTCAAGTCCCGTTCGCCGCACCAAAGGACTGTTTCAGAAATGAAACGGTCCTTTTCTTTTATTTCCTGCAGTTTTTCCTGATAGTGGGACAAATTGACTTCCTTAATCGTCAATTGTTTAGGGTATTTCATGAGAGTATAATCAAACAAATGGGTTTGATTCAGGCAGAACGCCTGGAGGGAGGTATTTTATGGGGAATAGAATGAAAAGACTGTCTTGCTTTATCCTGTCTTTTTCAATGATAATTTCACTTGCGTCATGCGCGAAAAAAGACTCCAAGGTATCGGAAGATTCCGATTGTGTTCAAGCTGCAGAGCTCTTGCTCGATGCGGCAGTTCGTCTTAAGTCCAAGAGTATAAAGAAACTGAATAAGGAGCTCGGAGTCGGGAAAAGCTTTGAAAGCGACCTGAAAGAGCTCGCTGGGTATAAGTATGTCAAGGTTATCATGGAAAAGGCCGACTATGAGATCGATGTGGAACGTATAAAAGAAACCAAGAAGGGCGTTACGGTCCCGGCAGAAGTAACACTTCCCGATTATGTGTCTGCACTTGATGAAGCGGAGGATTTCTCTGATTTTGAAGATAATATCGCTTCCCAGAAACCCAAGAAATATAAAACGATCGCTCTGAAACTGAAGTTTACTCTGGATGATGGCCAATATACCATGGACAGCGAAGCGGCAGGAGATGTCATTGAGCATATTTACGATGATATGATCGAAACGATCACTGAGTTTGAGCATTCCCGTAAACCGACTCAAACTACACCGACGACACCTCCGACTGATACTACGCCGCCTGTAACGAGTTCTAAAGTGGATACTACGCCATATGATATTTCGATCGGATCTGGCCCGATCGAGATCATCCTGTATTCGCAGACAGCGGATTTCGCGTCAATCATACAGGAATACCTGGCAAGAAATCCGGATATGGATTCGAAATATACAATAAGAGCAGCTCAATTTCCGGATGGTTCTGCCCAGACATACCAGTCCAGACTGAATGCGGCTCTGGTTGCGGGGGGAGATGCTTCTCCGGACATCTATATCGCCGACGCGGATTATGTACTTCCTTACACACAGGGTGATCTGGCCAGCTTTGCTGCTCCGTACAGTGATTTTATCGGCGATTTTGATGCGAAGCTGAAAGATGCTCAACTTGTACAGTATACGGTAGATGTCGGAACCAATCCTGATGGAGAAGTAGTAGGTCTGGGCTATCAGGGAATGGGTGGCATGATGATCTACTCATCTTCTATTGCGAAAGAAGTTTTCGGTTCTGATGATCCTGCTGTAGTAGAGAAGAATATCGGTGGAGGATCCGGGTCCTGGGACAAGTATCTCAAGGCTTGTGAGAAACTTGCCGGCAAAGGTTACGCAGCATGTGCAGATGTACATGATCTCTGGATCGTCTGTGAAAAGTCCGCGACTACTCCATGGGTGATCGATGGCCATATCAATATTGACCCGCAAAGAGAGGCATACCTCGATCTTTGTAAACAGTTGACAGAGAATAACTGGACGAACCAGACCGGTGTATGGAGCGCAAACTGGTATGATGCCATGTCGGGGAAGTCCAAGGATCCTTCTACGGGAGAAGTCCGGAAAGTCTTTTCTTTCTTTGCTCCCATGTGGTTTATCAACTATACGCTATCCTCCTACAGCCAGAATCCTGCAGAAGGTTTTGGTGACTGGCGTGTCTGTAAAGCTCCGTTAGGTTTCTGGTGGGGCGGCACCTGGATCATGGTCAACAAAAACAGCATACAGGATCCGGATAAAAAGGAATTCATCTCCAGATTAGTAGAGTGGGTGACGCTTGATACATCCGATGACGGTCTTCAGTACTCATGGGCAAACGGCCTTCTGACAGGTGCTAAGGATACCGTCACTTCGAAAAGGGTCCTCGCAAAGGCGGATGGAAGCATGGATATCCTGGGCGGCACAAATCCGTACCCGGTCTATATCGATGCGATGGACTATGCAACCGCGAGCGGTCTGGGGTACCAGGACAGAGACCTTGAAAGTGCTTTTTCCGAACCGGCTGAAGAGTATGGAGATGGTGAAATAACGAGAGATAAGGCAATCGAAAGGTTTTTGGAGGTCTGCACTTCTCTCGGTATAGATGTCAGTTGATGACAAAGGTATAGATAATGAAAGGGGCCGGCTGATCTATCAGCTGAGCGAAAGGAGAAAAGAATGAAACTGAACGTGAAGAAACTGGCTTGTGTGATGCTATCGCTTTCGATGATCGCTTCGGTCACCGCCTGTAAGAAGAGCGGGAAGAAAGAAGCAGAAGGATGTATCGCGGCTACGGAAACCATTCTGAACACGATCACCGCGCTGAACAGCAAGAAAATGAAGAATCTGCAGAAGAGCTACGGCGTGGACAGTGAGGACATCGACTATCTTAAGTCGCTTTCAGGAAATGACATGGTGAAGACAGTCATGGGTAAAGCGATCGTTGAAGTCGATGAGGACAGTGCGGATGAGAAAAAGGGATCCGCTACCTGTGATGCGGTCGTAAAGCTTCCGAACTACGAGGACGCATATGACGAAGCTGATGGCGATCCGGATTCCTTTGAAGAAGAGATCAACAAGCAGAAAGAGAAGAAGTATCAGGAAGTAAACCTGACTCTGGAATTTGATGTAGATGAGGACGAGTATACCTGGACGAATGCCTCGGATGTTCTGGAGGACCTTTTCGGAGATATGGTGGAGGTCCTCGAGTTCGATCCTTCTTTACCGGTTGATACTGAGGTAGATGATACAACGGTGAGAACCAGAACGACACCTCCGACAACTTCCGCGCAGGATGCGGCTCCGCTTCGTGATGTCACGGCTAAAAAAGTTGATCTGAGTGAAGATGTTATCGCTTCTGCGCTGAATGAGGCAGACCCTGAGGCAGCACAAACTCTCAATTTCTTCGATTCGGATACAGATCTTTCCGGCTTCAAACTGACAAGACTCGGAATGGCATATTCCCATTCCTATAATGTCAATTTCTCGATCTATGTGTTTGAAAACGCGGACTCCGCAAAACAGTATTTCGAACAGACTACCGGATATATGGAAAAATACGCTGTCTCCTTCCAGAGCGAGGGTGACTGGGGATATATGTCATATCAGGTGGGTACACTTACTTTCGGAGTATACTATTCTGGTAATATATATATCAGTATGAGTATTTACGATGGTGCTCCGGAATATGTAGATATCATTCCGAGTTTTGTAGAAGCGCTCTGCAAGTAAAAGTAGGGAACAACATGAAGGTAACAGTTCTTTCAGAAAACACAAGTAAAAGCGGGCTTCCGACTGAGCATGGCCTGAGCCTGTATATTGAGACGGAAAAACACCGGATCCTCTTTGATTTCGGCGCGAGTGACCTCTTTATCCGTAATGCGGAGAACCTCGGGATCGATCTGGGCCTGGTCGACATCGCATTTCTGTCGCACGGCCATTATGATCATGGCGGCGGGCTCCTCGCTTTTCTGGAAAGAAACGGTATCGCGAATATTTATATGCATGAGGCGGTGTTTGAAGAACACTATAATGGCAGTAATGCATATATCGGCCTGGATCAGACGATCGATGGCCATCCGCGTTATATCAAGGTCAAAGAGGACGTCAGGATCGACGATGAACTCTCATTTGTCTGCCTCGACCGGTTGAAGACCTCTATCAACGCGAACGGTCAGAAGGTGAAACGCGGCCCATACATGGAGAAAGAAAACTATGAGCATGAGATGTATCTTCTGATCCATGAAGGTTATAAGGAGCACCTGATCAGCGGCTGCACTCACAAGGGGATCATAAATCTCGTGTATGCCTTCCGGTTTAATACATTCATTGGCGGCCTGCACACGATGAAGTACGATGAGATATGGGATGAGGATATCCTGCTTGACACGGCCAAAGCGGTCAGGAATTCCTGTGCGGATTTCTACACATGCCACTGTACCGGCCGGGATCAGTTCCTTTTCATACAGAAAGAGGCCGGAGATAAGGTAAAAGAGATATCATGCGGAGATACGATATACATCGATTGACCGGAGGATGCTCGGTATAAAACAGGTCACAGGCGGGGAAGAGAAACCTCTTTCCCGCTTTTATATTCAGAATATATAAGAAGAAGCGTAAAAACCCTTGCATCTTTTCTTTTCTCTGATATCATGGGAATGTAGTTTTTATGCCCCTTTTCGGGGACGAAAGTAAAAGTAGGGCTGTCATTTCTTATCGGCAGCAGAAGGATGGTAGATTATGGATTCTCTTGATCTCTTGTACGGGATAGTCATTGTCGTGTTCTTCGCAATGATTATCGGGGTAGGTCTGTACTCAAGAAAAAACACTAAAGACGTTTCTTCTTTTGTACTTGGCGGCAGAAAGGTAGGACCGTGGCTCACAGCGTTCTCCTTTGGTGCAACGTATTTTTCCGCAGTTATCTTTATTGGTTATGCAGGTAAGTTCGGATGGGACTTCGGTGTTTCGGCACTGTGGATCGGTCTGGGCAATGCTTTCATCGGTTCTCTCGCAGCGTGGGTTATCCTCGGTAAGAGATGCCGTATCATGACCAAAACATTAAACACGAACACGATGCCGGATTTCTTCGGTAAGCGTTATAACTCCAAGGCTCTCCGTATCGCGGCGGCGCTGATCATCTTCGTATTCATGATCCCTTACTCCGCTTCGGTATTTAACGGACTTTCCTATCTCTTTACATCCGCGCTCCGTCTCGACCGTATCAGCAACGGTTACGAGATCTGCATTATCGTAATGAGTGTTCTCGCGGCGACATATGTAATCCTCGGCGGTTACATGTCCACAGCGATCAATGACTTTATCCAGGGCATGATCATGATCGTCGGTATCGTCATGACGATCGTATGCGTCCTGAATTACCATGGTGGTCTGATGTCCTCTATGACTGAACTCTCTAAGGTGCCGGCTGCAAACGGTTCTTCCTTCCAGGGCGTTTATTCTTCACTCTTCGGACCTGAGCCTCTCAATCTCCTGGGTGTAGTTATCCTGACTTCTCTTGGTACATGGGGCCTTCCGCAGATGGTTCAGAAGTTCTATTCCATCAAGGACGACAAATCCGTTCATACAGCAACGATCGTATCCACGATCTTCGCAGTTATCATTGCAGGCGGTTCCTACTTCATGGGAGGTTTCGCCCGTATCTTCATTACAGAAAACAACATTGACAGCATCAAGACCGCTTCCGGCGGACTGAATATGGATAAGATCATGCCGATCATTCTTGATCAGGCGATCCCGACTCTTCTGATCGCGATCCTCGTCGTACTCGTTCTGTCGGCTTCCATGTCCACACTGACATCGCTGGTTTTGACATCCAGTTCCACGATCACACTCGATGTTCTCGCAGATAATGTTATCAAAGATATGACAGAGAAGAAGAAGGTCAGCATTATCCGTCTGCTCCTTGCTTTCTTCGTACTCGTTTCTATGGCGCTGGCGATCTACTCTTACCGCTCCAATGACGTATACATCACCAAGCTGATGTCCATCTCCTGGGGTGCTATGGCCGGTTCCTTCCTGGCTCCGTTCCTTTACGGTCTGTTCTGGAAGGGCGTTACCAAGGCAGCTGTATGGGCTTCCTTTATCAGTGGTGTCGGCATTACCGTATCCCACCTGATCCTCAGCAACGGCGCACTCTTTGGTCATAACTTCAAGTTCCCGACAGGTCTTCCGATCAACCTCGCATCCCCGATCAATGCAGGTGCTTTTGCCATGCTGTTTGGTCTGATCGTGGTACCGGTCGTATCCTGGATCTCTCCGAAGCTGGATAAGAAGGTTATCGATGCGGCTTTCAAGGATATGCCGAAGGACATCCCGGCGAGAATTGATGATATTAAAGAGTAAATCGTGATACAATAGACGGGTGCTAATTCTAGTGAACACTAACTGAATATAAGTGAGGTAAGAAGAAGTGAAACAGATCATGTTAGGTAATGAAGCTGTTGCACGTGGCGCTTACGAGGCGGGAGTAAAGGTCGTTTCCTCCTACCCGGGCACCCCGAGCACAGAGATCACTGAGACGATCGCCACCTATGACCGCATCTACTGCGAGTGGGCGACGAATGAGAAGGTAGCATCCGAGGTAGCGATCGGTGCTTCTATCCGTGGCGCGCGTGCCATGACATGCATGAAGCATGTTGGTATGAACGTAGCGGCTGACCCGATGTTTACTGCTGCATATGAAGGCGTCAACGGCGGTCTGGTATTTGTCGTCGCTGATGACCCGGGCATGCACAGTTCGCAGGACGAACAGGACAGCAGAAACTATGGCCGTGCCGCTAAGCTCATGATCCTTGAGCCGTCGGACAGCCAGGAGTGCAAGGACTTCGCCAAGAAGGCTTTCGAACTCTCCGAGCGTTTCGATACACCTGTTATCCTCAGAATGCACACCCGAGTATCTCACTCCCGTTCTATTGTTGAACTCTCTGATCCGGAAGACATCGTCGTCAAGCCGTATGAGAAGAACGTGAATAAGTACGTTATGATGCCGGCAATGGCTATCAAGCGTCATGTCGTTGTTGAGCAGAGAACCCTCGATATCGCGAAGGCTTCCAACGAGGAGTTCCTCGGCATGGGCATCCACAAGATCGAGATGAACGACACCAAGCTCGGTATCATTACTGCCGGTGCTTCTTACCAGTATGTTAAGGAAGGCGTTCCGACAGCTTCTGTCCTGAAGCTCGGCTGTGTATGGCCGCTTCCGATGGATCTGATCCGTGACTTCGCTTCCAAGGTCGACCGTCTGGTCGTTGTAGAGGAGCTTGATCCGTTCATGGAGACAGAGATCAAGGCAGCAGGTATTGCCTGCGAAGGTAAGGACCTGTTCACTCTGCAGGGCGAATACAATTCCAGAATGATCCGTTCCGTACTTTCTTCGGAAGCTCTTCCGGAAAAAGCACTGGACCTCGACAAACTTCCGCAGGCTCCGGGCCGTCCGCCGCTTCTTTGCGCCGGCTGTCCGCATAAGGGCATGTTCCTCGCTCTCAACAGAGCAAAGGTACAGGTCATGGGCGATATCGGATGCTATACACTCGGTACACTTCCGCCGACAGCAGCTATGGACGTTTCCGTCTGCATGGGTGCTTCGGTAGGTATGGCTCACGGTTTTGACAAGGCTTCCGATGGCGAAGACAGCAAGAAGACTGTCGCTGTTATCGGTGACTCCACATTCCTTCACTCCGGTATCACGAACCTGATCAACGCGGTATATAACCAGAGCGCGATCACTGTCATGATCCTCGATAACTCCATCACGGGTATGACAGGTCATCAGCAGAATCCTGCTTCCGGTAAGAACATCCGCCTGCAGCCGGCTCCGGCCATTGACCTTGAGACACTCTGCAGAAGCGTCGGTGTTACTTCCGTAAGAACCGTTGATCCGGTAGATACTTATGAAGTAGAGAAGATCGTTAAGGAAGAGATCGCAAAGGATTGCGTATCCGTTATCATCGTACGCCGTCCGTGTGCGCTGATCCCGACAGGAAAGAAGCCGAAGGGTGTTTCCATCGTACTGGATGACGAGGCCTGCAAGAAGTGCGGTGCCTGCTCCCGTATCATGTGCCCGGCGCTCGTTGCCGGTGAAGATAAGAAGCCGGTCATCGATCCGGAAGCCTGCAATGCTTGCGGTCTTTGCATCAATATGTGTAAGTTCAATGCACTGAGCAAGAAAGAGGAGGCGTAATATGGCAAAGGATATTTCAATCGTACTCGCCGGCGTCGGCGGACAGGGAACTCTTATTGCCGGTAAGCTTCTCGGCATTCTTGCCATGAAGCAGGGCCTGGATATCAAGGTATCTGAGGTACACGGTATGAGCCAGCGTGGCGGTTCCGTTATTACATACGTAAGAATGGGTGAGAAGGTCTACTCACCGATCATCGAAGAAGGTATGGCTGACTATGTTCTCGCTTTCGAAGAAGTCGAGGCAGTCCGCTGGGCAAACCTGCTGAAGAAGGATGGTATCCTTCTCGTTAACTCCCAGAAGATCAAATCTCTTCCTGTACTGCTCGGAAATGCCGAGTATCCGGAGAACATCAAGGATTCCCTGGACGCTTCTGCTTCCGGTAACACGAAGATCGTTGAGTTTGATGCTCTTTCTGCAGCTCTTTCCTGCGGCAGCAGTAAGGCAGTTAACATGGTCATGGTCGGTGCGCTTTCGGCAGGTATGGACTTCCCGAAGGAACTCTGGATCGAGGCTATCAACGAAGCGTTCGCTTCAAAGGCTAAGCTGATCCCGATGAACGTCGAAGCTTTTAACAAAGGCAGAGATTTCGTTTCGTAAAAGCAGCTTGTTGCGATATAATAGAAT
>DBYF01000041.1:12495-14141 GCA_002310155.1 Mageeibacillus sp. UBA1193
GGCCGTCTCGCTGAGGTGACGAAGGTTCTGGGTAAGGCCAATATCGATATCCGTGCACTCTTTGTCGCAGATTCGACAGATTACGGAATCCTCCGTATGATCCTGGACAAACCTGAAGAGGCTGTTATGGTCCTCACCGAATCCGGCTTTACAGTAAGCATGACTCCGGTCCTTGCCATTGCGATCCCGGATAAAGCAGGTACGCTGGACGCGGCTCTGACTAAGTTCTCTGAGACCGGAGAGTCGATGGAATACATCTACGGATTCGTCGGCAGAAAGTCAGATGATGCGGTCATGGTGATCCGTGTACAGAACTTCGATCCTGTTATCAAGAAGTTCGAGGAAGCAGGAATCAGGATCTTAAGCCCTGAGGAGGTATACGGCATCTGATGAACCAGGATCCATTCAAAACAATGTATGGAATCAGTGATACGGTGGTCGACATGGCGCAAGAAGCGATGACCACCGTTTCTTCTGTATTTGAGAGAATTGATAAAATCAAAGAGTATAACCAGCTGCGCGTGCTTCAGGCATTCAGAAATGCCAGGTTCGCCGAGGCACATCTTGGTGCGACTACAGGTTATGGTTACGATGATATGGGCAGAGAGAAGATCGAAGAGATGTATGCGGAGATCTTCGGTGCGGAAGCGGCATATGTCCGTATTCAGGTCACCTGCGGAACCCAGATCCTCGTGGCTTGTCTGTTCGGTATATTAAAACCGGGCGAGGAGATGCTCGCTGCCAGCGGCAGACCGTATGATACACTGGCTTCCGCGCTGGGTGTAGAGAAGAAGGACAATACCTTTACCGGATCTCTTCTCGACTATGGCATGAAGTATAACGAAGTCCAGCTGAAAGAGGACGGCTCTCCGGATCTCGAAGCGATCAAGGCCGCGATCAAGCCGGAGACGAAAGTCGTTTTCCTGCAGAAATCAAAAGGATACACATCCCGCCGCTGCCTGCGTGCAGAGGATATTAAGGCGGTCGTTGATCTGGTCAAGGGCATCCGTGAAGATATCATCGTATTCGTAGATAACTGCTATGGTGAGTTTGTTGAGACACAGGAGCCATGCGCTCTGGGCGCGGATCTCTGCGCAGGATCGCTGATCAAGAACGCGGGTGGTGGTATCTGCCCATCCGGCGCTTATGTCGCCGGCCGAAAAGAACTCGTCGAGCGTGTCGCTGAACGTGTGACTGCTCCGGGTCTCGGAAGTCACGTCGGTCCAAGCCTCGGCTTTAACCGTCAGATCGCGCAGGGACTTTTCATGGCACCGCACGTTGTTTCAGAAGCTCTTAAGGGAGCAGTATTTGCCGCCAAGCTTCTGGAGATGGCAGGATGCCGCTGTGAGCCTTCTTTTGACGAGCTCCGCGGTGACATTGTGCAAAGTGTGGCTTTCCCAGATGAGAAACAAATGGTAAACTTTTGTAAGAATGTACAGAACTGTTCGCCGGTCGATTCTTTCGTATCTCCGGAACCGTGGGATATGCCCGGTTACGATGCGCAGGTAGTTATGGCGGCAGGTGCTTTTGTACAGGGAGCATCCATCGAATTCTCGGCGGATGGTCCGATCAAGCCGCCGTATCTGGTCTATATGCAGGGCGGACTTGTGTTTGAACAGGTAAAACTGGCGGTCATGATGGCCGTT
>DBYF01000111.1:0-2293 GCA_002310155.1 Mageeibacillus sp. UBA1193
CCCGCAGAGATCGCGGTGCTCCGCTGCTACGCGGAGATGACGGATGACGGTGTCGCGCTCGATATGGTCATCGGCATCGTGGCCAGCGGTATTGAGAAAGAAGTCAGCATGTTTGTCGACGAGTTCGACAACATGGAAGTCCTCGGAGAGATCTTCGGCGGGATCTCCGAAGAAGAAGAGTACGAGGACCTCTAAGAGACAGGGCCGGTGCTTTGGAAAAGGAAGCGGACGGCTCCATATGAATAAGTATCTTAAGTAAAGAGAGGATAGTAACATGGCAACATTAAGAGACACAGATTTTATCGATTTACCGGTATTCGTCAAAGGTAAGGTCAGAAACGTTTACGATCTGGGAGATTCGCTCCTGATGGTCGTTACCGACCGTATCTCTGCGTTTGACGTCGTATTCGACGAATGCATCCCGGATAAGGGCAAGGTCTTAAGCTCGATCTCCGCATTCTGGTTCGATTTCACAAAGGACGTCATCCCGAACCATGTCATCACCACTGACCCGAAGGAATATCCGATGGGCCTCGATAAGTACGAGGAAGAGCTCCGCGGCCGCTCCATGCTGGTCAAGAAGGTCAACATGCTTCCTGCAGAGTGCATCGTCAGAGGTTACCTCGAGGGTTCCGCTCTCAAAGAGTACAAGGCAAACGGTACCGTCGGCGGCATGAAGATGCCGGAGGGCCTGAAGCAGGGCGACAAGCTCCCTGAACCGCTCTTTACACCTTCCACGAAGGCTGACGAAGGCCACGACATCAACATCACCTACGAACAGCTCATCGATCTTCTCGGTGAAGAAGATGCAAAAGCACTCAAGGATGCGGCTCTCGCTCTCTACACAAAGGTTTCCGAGTACGCGCTCACACGCGGCCTGATCCTTGCCGACACCAAATTCGAGTTCGGTAAGATCGACGGCAAGCTCGTTGTTGCTGACGAGATGTTCACACCTGACTCCTCCCGTTTCTGGGATCTGTCCGATTACGAGCCGGGCCGCGCTCAGAAGAGCTTCGACAAGCAGTATCTGCGTGAGTGGCTGGAGACACTGGACTGGGATAAGACCTATCCGGCTCCGACACTTCCGGATGAGATCATCAACAAGACAGCCGAGAAGTACAGAGAGTGCTATCGCCTGCTGACCGGAAAGGAACTTGCATGATCGCCATTATCGATTATGGAATGGGTAACCTGGGCTCCGTGCAAAAAGCACTTGCCTTCTTAGGTTACGATAGTGAAATCACCAACGACCCCGCCCGCGTCATGGACGCGGACGGCGTTGTTCTTCCAGGCGTCGGCGCGATCGGTGCCGCGATGGAAGCTCTGACCTCGAAGGGACTCGACAATGTCGTACATGAATATGTTGCGACAGGAAAGCCTTTCCTCGGCATCTGCCTCGGAATGCAGATGCTCTTCGATTCTTCCGAGGAATCTTTCGGTGGCGAACCGGTCAAGGGACTTTCGGTCCTTCCCGGCAAGGTCGTGAAGTTCTCTTCGGATATGGGACTTAAGATCCCGCAGATCGGATGGAACGAGCTCAACTCAAAAAACGAGATCCTTCCGGATAAAGAGTATGTTTACTTCGTACACTCCTACTATTGTGTACCGGATCGATCCGAAGACATTGCGGCGACCGTTAACTACGGTATCGAATACTGCTGCAGTGTCAGAAGAGACAATGTCTTTGCCTGCCAGTTCCACCCGGAAAAGAGCGGTGAAGCAGGACTTGCGATCCTGAACCGCTGGGCAAAGCAGACAAGAAAGTAATTGTAACAAAGAAAGGATGGCGGCAAATGCTCAGTAAAAGAATCATTCCGTGTCTGGACGTTAAGAACGGCCGTGTCGTAAAGGGCACGAACTTTATCGCACTTCGCGATGCCGGTGATCCGGTCGAATGCGCCAAGGCGTATAACCAGGCCGGCGCGGACGAACTGGTCTTCCTCGATATCTCCGCAACTGTAGAAGGCAGAGGCACTGTGGTCGATATGGTCAAGAGTGTAGCGGAGCAGGTCTTCATCCCGTTTACCGTCGGCGGAGGCATCCGCTCTCTCGAAGATATTCGTGAGATCTTAAACGCAGGCGCGGATAAGATCTCCCTGAACTCGGCCGCCGTTAAGGATCCTGAGCTGGTACGCCGTGCCAGTGAGAAATTCGGTTCCCAGTGCGTGGTCGTCGCGATCGACGTCCGTGGCAGAAAAGGCGGACAGATCCGTATCGCAGGTGTTGACGCTGACTTTAAGGGCATCGATGAGAATGCCAGCGAAGAAGATAACAGTAAGTTCCCGAGCGGCTA
>DBYF01000111.1:2361-2613 GCA_002310155.1 Mageeibacillus sp. UBA1193
GATAACGTGATCACCCGCATGATCGCGGACGCTGTTTCGATCCCTGTCATCGCTTCTGGCGGCGCCGGCAAGATGGAAGACTTCTATGACGGCATTATCGACGGCGGCGCGGACGCTGTTCTCGCGGCTAGCCTCTTCCACTTCGGTGAGATCAAGATCGAAGATCTGAAGGATTACCTCGCGGGACGCGGTATCCCGGTAAGAAAACTCAGCCCGGCGCTCAAGCTCTGGCAGTCCCTGAAGAAGGATAAG
>DBYF01000111.1:2693-3390 GCA_002310155.1 Mageeibacillus sp. UBA1193
ACGATGGAGACGAAGCTGATGCACTATCACTCCAGATCCAGAAATTCCCTGTGGCTCAAGGGTGAAACATCCGGTCACTACCAGCATGTGAAGAAAGCTTTCCTTGACTGCGACCGCGATACCCTGTTATTCTACATTGACCAGGACGGCGCTGCCTGCCATACAGGAAATCACAGCTGCTTCTTTACGGAGCTGGATATATAAGAAAGGACATAAATAGAAGATGGATTCAAACAGCACAAACGTAAGCAAGGATCTTTACAATCTGATCCTGGACAGAAAAGAAAACCCGGTAGACGGTTCTTATACCAACTATCTCTTCGACAAGGGCATCGAGAAGATCGGCAAGAAGGTCGGCGAAGAGGCGATCGAAGCGATCATCTCCGCATCCAAGGGCGATAAGGAGAACACGATCCAGGAGCTCGCGGATCTGTTCTATCACGCNNCTGGTCATGATGGCCTACATGGGCATCAGTCCGGAAGAAGTCGATGACGAACTGAGAAAGAGATGATCTTTCCGGATAACCTGAACAGATAATGAGGCTGTCTCTCTGTGAGAAAAGCACTGAGAGACGCCCTTTTTATGTTCTTTTGGAAAAGAGAAAAGGAAGACCGAAAATATCGGTGAAAAAAACACTTTTCTCGTTGACATAGACTTGACTCTGTGGTAACATATCCGTTGCTATCGCCGTTTAGG
>DBYF01000009.1 GCA_002310155.1 Mageeibacillus sp. UBA1193
CGCATGGTATTCTATTTCGGTGACCGCATGTGCCGGGCTCCTAAATCTGTGCCATTTTTCAGTGCTTTTCGCACAGGAAAGGCTACAGTGCCTAGGATAAGACAGCGAGACTGGATGAACAGGAGGGAAACGTTTTTATGCAGTATGCAGTTATTCTGACAGGCGGCAAGCAGTACAAGGTTGCCGAGGGCGACGAGATCTTCGTAGAGAAGCTCGAGGGCGAAGCTGGTGAGAAGATCACTTTTGACCAGGTTATCGCAGTTGCTGATGATAACGGTATCAAGGCCGGATCTGATGTTAAGGCATCCGTTGAGGGCGAGATCGTTAAGCAGGGCAAGAACAAGAAGATCATCGTATTCAAGTACAAGGCTAAGAAGGGCTACAGAAGAACAAATGGCCACAGACAGCCGTACACACGCGTCCGCATCACAGGCATTAAGGGCTGAGACGGATATTAAGAAGGTTGTACCTGTATCATGATCTCGATCGTCATATGGAAAGATCATAAGGGAAGCATCCTGGGGTTCTCGACAGAGGGCCACGCGGGATATGAGGAAGAAGGAAAAGATATTATCTGCGCTTCGATCTCGACACTCTTTACCACTTGCGTTAATGCACTGGAAGAGCAGCTTTCATGGAAAGACTTCTATATGGTCACAGGAAACGAAAGTAATTTCTGTGAGATATGGACACCGGAAGGCATCACAGATAAAGAGCGGGAGACCGCGAATGTGATCTTCAGAACGATTATCCGGGGCATCCTGGATGTAGAAGAAAGTGTCAAAGAGAATTACGGATCGGGTTATCTGCGGGTGACAACGAAGAATAAATGAGAAAATGGAGGGCTTGACCATGTTAAAGATGAATTTGCAACTCTTCGCTCATAAAAAGGGTATGGGTTCGACCAAGAACGGTCGTGACTCTGAATCTAAGCGTCTCGGTGCTAAGAAGGGTGACGGACAGCTCGTTACTGCCGGCAACATCCTCGTAAGACAGCGCGGCACAAAGATCCACCCGGGCACAAACGTTGGCATCGGTTCCGACGATACTCTCTATGCACGTATCGACGGCCATGTTAAGTATGAGCGTATGGGCCGTGACAAGAAGAAGGTCAGCGTATATCCGGCAGAGTAATCTGTTCTTTGGATATTTCGGGGACTTTCCCTTGGTAATGGAAAAGAATCGATCAAAGGGTCTGACCTGAAGAATATTCGGTCAGACCTTTTTTCACCCGCGCCGGAAGACTTGTCCTAAGGCGCATAGAAGTAAGGAGGCAACCATGTTTATCGATCACGCGAAGATCCACATCAAGGCCGGGGACGGCGGAAACGGTATGGTTTCTTTTCATACGGAAAAATACATCACCAACGGCGGACCTGACGGCGGCGACGGCGGTAAGGGCGGCGATGTCATTTTCTATGCCTCCGAAGAATTAACTACACTTTCCAACTTCCGATTCAAGCATAAGTTTGTCGCCGAGAACGGCAGCAACGGCATGAACAGGAAGATGTACGGCAAGGGCGGAGAAGACCTCCGTATCGCTGTTCCGGTCGGCACGATCATGAAGGATCTCGAGACCGGTAAAGTTATCGCCGATTTCACGACTCCCGGCCAGGAAGAGGTCATCTGCAAGGGTGGCCGCGGCGGTCAGGGAAACATCCACTTCAGTAACGCGATCCGTCAGGCGCCGAAGTTCGCCCGTGCCGGTATCCCGGGTGAAGAAAGAGATGTATCTATCGAATTAAAACTCATCGCGGACGTCGGTCTTGTTGGTTTCCCGAACGCGGGTAAGTCCACGCTGCTGTCCGTCATTACTTCTGCAAAACCGAAGATCGCTGACTATCCGTTTACGACGCTCGAGCCGATGCTCGGTGTTGTTTCTGTAGGTGATACCAGCTTCGTTGTCGCGGATATCCCGGGACTTATCGAAGGTGCTTCCGAAGGTAACGGATTAGGCCACGATTTCTTACGTCATATCGAGAGAACACGTCTTCTGATCCATGTGGTCGATGTGTCTGCACAGGACGGAAGAGAACCGATCTCTGACTTCGATCAGATCAACGAGGAGCTCCGTCAGTTCAATCCGCTTCTGGAGATGCGTCCGCAGGTCGTTGTAGGTAACAAGATCGACCAGGCTGATGACGAGGTCGTCAAGGCGTTTAAGGACGAGATGGAGAGCAGGGGATACAAGGTATTCCTCATGAGCGCGGCAATCGCTGAAGGTACCAAAGAACTGGTCGACTATGTTGCTGCCCAGATCCAGACACTTCCTCCGACGATCCTGATCGAAGAAGCCAAGGAAGAGACGATCTACGAATTCAAGCCGGAAGAGAAGTTTAAGATCGAGATCGAGGACGGCGTATACTGCGTAGTCGGCGACTGGATCCGTGTCGTACTTGAGTCGACAAACTTCGACGATCCGGAATCTCTCGCATACTTCCAGAGAACGCTCCGTAAGAACGGTGTTATCGATGCGCTCGAAAAAGCCGGCTGTAAGGAAGGCGATCCGGTCAAGATCTACGACCTCGAGTTCGACTATATCGAGTAAGACACTGCTAACGGAAAACCTGAAAAAGTGCTTTTCTATCAGTAGGAAACACATCTTCCAGATGATATAATGAAAGATAGTGAACAGGATGACTTAGGGGGTGAACCATGCTGTTATACTATGAGATATTATTCGCACTTTCCGTACTTTTTTCCATGATCTACGCGTTCATGTGGAACAAACACTTCGACGCGAACATCACGCTGGTGTTTTTTCTGGTTCCCGTGAATATCCTTTCGCACCTTGCTGTGGCACAGGCTGCAAATCAGGAGACTGCGATCCTGGGCACCCAGGTCATTTACCTGACTGTTCTGTTTAATATTCTGTTTGTATTCCTTACGATCGTGGAACTCTGCCACTATCATCTCCCGAAGCCGGTACGCGGATGCCTCGTCGGACTGACGATACTCTTTTACCTCCCGGTACTCTCGATCGGTCATTCGGATATGTTTTATGAGGATGTCTCTTTCGAAACGGGAAACAGTATCTCCATGCTGACAGAGAAACATTACGGTCCGTGGCATACCATTCTGTATCTGTGGATCTTTGTCTGTTTCCTTCTTTGTCTGATCGCATTAGTATACAGTTTTATTAAGAAGAACGATGTATCCCACAGGATCATCCTGATGCTGTTTATTCCGGTCGTTACATCGATGCTGACATTCTTTGTCGGACGAGTCATCTCAAGTAAGATCGAGCTGGCGGCGGCATCTTATGTCTTTGCCCAGTTTGCATACCTTCTCATCGTTCACCGTCTCGAGCTGTACGATATCAATGAATCCGCGCTGGAGTCTCTGGTGCAGAAAGGGAACACCGCGTTCATTTCCCTCGACTTCCGCCTGAAGTATTTGGGATCTAATGAGACAGCGAAGCAGTGGTTCCCGTTCCTTAAGGAACTCCATGTAGATAAATCCGTCAAGGAGAATCCGAAATGCCAGGCAACGATCCTGTCGTGGATCAGAGATTTTAACGAGGGAAAGATCGATGATGATAACCACATCCATTATCATCTGGAAAACGGTGAGAGGATCGTTCACGTTGACGTCAATCACCTCTATGACGGAAGAAGGAAAAGAGGATACCAGCTCTTTATCACGGACGATACGACCGATGTAAAGAACATCGAATTCCAGGAGAAGTTTAACACGGTCCTCCGCTTCGAAGTGGATCAGAAGACGGACCGTATCATGAAGATGAATGATCACCTTCTCGTCAGCATGGCGACGATGGTTGAAAGCAGAGACCCATTTACCGGAGGTCATATCAAGCGTACCAGTGAGGGCGTCCGTATGCTCATCGAAGAGATGAAGAAGGACACGGCGCTGAACCTGTCGAAGAAGTTCTGTCAGTCGGTAGTAAAAGCGGCTCCGATGCATGACCTTGGAAAGATCGCTGTTCCGGATGCTGTACTTCTGAAACCCGGCCGATATGAACCGGAAGAATATGAGATCATGAAGTCCCACTCGGCAGAGGGAGCGAAAGTCGTTCACGAGATCCTGAAGGATACCGATGACGAAGAGTTCCGCAGAATAGCAGTAAATGTCGCGCACTTCCATCACGAGCGCTGGGACGGAAAAGGATATCCGGAGAAGAGATCCGAACATGATATCCCGCTCGAGGCACGTATCATGGCAATTGCTGACGTATATGACGCGCTGGTAAGTAAACGTGTTTATAAAGAGAAGATGCCTTTCGAAAAAGCCGATGCCATTATTCTCGATGGTATGGGCACACAGTTCGATCCTTCACTGGAGAAATACTATGTAGCGGCCCGTCCACAGTTCGAGGCATACTACCTGAGCCAGCTGAACGCGGACGCGACACAGTCCGATGAAGAAGAGAAAAAGGACTGACCGAAAACAGGGAAAAGTGCTTTTCACAATTTCAAAATCTTCTTATTAATTTGTTAACAAATGAGCCATAGTGAATACACTTTTCATCTTTAGAATGAAACCATAGAAAGAACAAAGGAGGACAGACCGATGCAGGACGAACATACAACTCAGGCGATGGGGTCTGTTGAATCCTCCCGTTGCTTGAGTGAAGAAATAGCAAGAGTTTCTCTTTAAATCTTTTGAGTTTGTAAAGTCTATCAAGACATAAGATATTCCCTCAGGGTGAAAGCCTTGAGGGTTTTCTTTATACTGTTGAATGCAAAGAAAAAGATGGTCTCCACCGGAGACCATCTTTTTTTGTTTGTTTGGTTGATAACTTGAGCTCAGCTGGAAGCAGATCAGATACCAAGCTTAGATGCGAGCTCTTTTGCAGTTTTTACAGCCTCCTCATCGCCGGAAGCAGTAATGGAAAGGAACATGTCTCCGGACTGCAGAGCAGCACTGTACATCTGGTCACCCATGGTTACAACGATCTTGCCGCTGCTCTTCTTAACATCGGCACCCATCTCCTTCAGCATATCTACGCTGTCGGTAATCATGTCAAAAGCCTTCTTGGCATCGCTGGAATTCTCTGCAACGACGTATGATACGTCAAGAGAGCCATCAGAGTTTGAAGCAGAATACTGCTCTTTTGCACGGTCTCCACCACCAAGATCTTCAACAGTCAGGCCAACTTCTTCACAAGCCTTCTTGAAATCGTCAACGGATACTTTCTTTGCGCCCTTCTTACATGCTGCCATAGAAAGAGCCATAACACTTACCATAACGATAGCAGCAACTTTTTTCATTGTTGTCTTCATACTGATTATCTCCTCATTACTTTAGTCTTTTCAGTACATATCCGTGTGTGTCATGTACCGAAATGAATGATAACCATGTATGTTATATATGTCAATTTAATCCGATAGTTTTCTATATTTTTAACACAAAAACGCGGAGATTGTTTTTATACATTCAGAGAATTGTCGAATGAAAAGAAGGAGCCGGTTCATTTGAATCCGGCTCCTTCTGATCTTGCGTTTTTCAGATATTACTCTTCCTTAAGGATTCTTACAGGCTCGAGCTTGCTGATGGATCTAGAGTTCAGCCAGCTGGTGACTACCGCGCAGGTGACGATGATCACAAGTGTTAGCAGGAACCACAGAGGATTGGTCGAGAGGTTTGACTTCTCAATGCCGAAGGAAGACAGTCCGATGCCCATCATCTTGTCGTTTAATGTGATCTGCAGGACGAATCCGGCGAGAACTCCGATGACGACGACCGGGAGGGTGCTCATGATCATTCTTCTGATCAGTTCGCCTGAGGTGTAACCGATCGCTTTGCTGACGCCGAGCTCGGATCTTTCTCTGATGATCTGGGATCTTGTCAGGAGGATCTCGGTCAGGATGACGACGAAGCAGGTGAGGGCGACGAAGATGAAGCAGATCGCGCTCATAGCGGATACGAGAGTATCGATCGTGGATCCGATGAGATCATCGACCAGGATGAATGCTTCCTTCGGATAAAGCTTCGACCATTCTCTCTGGAAGTCTTTAACAGAGACACCATCTTTCAGGAAGATCATGCAGTCCACATATTTGTGCTCCGGATCGAGACGCTTGATACCCGCGTCGCTCAACAGGGCCTTATTCCCCATGTTGTTGATCTTCTGGTCAATGCCGCATACGGTATAAGGGATGGCTTCACCTGTCTGCGGATTGATGACATTGACGACGTCGCCGACCTTGGCATCGAGTTTCTTCGAGTTAACGATGGTCAGCACGATCTCGTTTTCGTTCTGCGGAACCCGTCCTTCCAGAATGAATTCGTACTGGAGAACGTCTACATCGTTATAAGCATCTATACCAAGTGAAGTACTTTTTTCCGCGGAGCGTACCTCGATGTTTGACATACTTCTCATAAGGAGGGTGCGCTCTACACGCGGATCCGCGTTCAGCAGATCGACGATCTGCGGATTCTCGGAGCAGGTGCACTGGACATCGGCGGCTTCGAATCCGACGAGCTTAAGAAGGGATTCCTGCTCGAGCGCGAAGTTCTGATAGATCGTAAATCCCTGAAGTGTCGAGAAGGTAAGAAGAGCGATGATCAGCGCGATGAAGATGTTCTTCTTCGGTCTTCCGAGGATCTGCTTGCCGGAAAGGGCGAGGCTCAGAGGGAGATTGCTCTTCTCGAGCGCGAAGTGATTCTTCTTGAAGTTGTGGTTCTGAATGCCGGATCTGAGAGATTCGAGAACTGTCAGCTTCTTATAACTTCTGGAAGCTACGAGAGTTCCGAGGAATACGGCGACCGGGATACCGATGAGGGTCGCGATGAGCGCCGGAACGCAGATTCCGGAGAAAGCGGAAAGTCCCATCAGAGATCCTTCGAGAGCGTTCAAGGGTGTAGTGATCAGGCAGCCGAGGCCGATCGCGAGGGCAGTTGCTACACCGCAGATGAGCATTTCTTCCATCACACAGGAAAAGCGCAGTGCTTTTGCCGAATAGCCTGTAGCCTGAAGAAGGCCGATGTTCTGGATATTCATCTCGATGAAGTTCTTGATCGAGAAGTGCATGATGATCAGTGCGAGACCGACCAGGATGATGGTGAACAGAAGAACGATCGCGGAAGCGATGTCTGCTGTGGCAAGAGTTGCCATTTCCATCAGAGGATAAGCAACGGTCGAAGGTGTCTTCTGTCCGTCGAAAAGATGCTGTACGGCCTTGTCATATGCGTCGATGTCAGTGCCTTCAGAAACCCGGCAGTAGATGAACGAACCTTTCATGTCCTTCATGGCATTGCTTTCGAAGGTCTCGAAGTCATTGTGGCTGACGATGCAGAAGTATCCGCTGATGTTCATGGATGTCGCGAAATACAGGTGCTCGACATACCCTTTGACGGTGAATTCCTTAAACTCGGATCCTACCTTCATGTGGAGAGAATCTCCGACCTTGATGGTGTCCTTCAGATAGTAAGGAACACAGATCTCGGAATCGTTGAGGTTTTCGAATTCTTCCGGGAAGGAATTGAGGTATGTGTTTCTGCTGGAGTCAGCGATGAAGAACTGATATGAGATCGCGTCTTCTTCAGTCTTGCTTCCCGTATAGTATTCGCCCAGGTGGTTGACGAGCGGAATCGACTCAACCAGTTCTGACTCTTCGAGGGACTCGATCTTTGCCAGGGCTTCCGGAAGGTTTTCCTCCATCTCGGTCGTAGAGAAGATCAGAAGATCGGATGTGTGGTACTTCTCGTCGTGCTCTTTAATGGCAGCAGGACCGCTGAGCATCAGGGAGAGACTGCAGAAGAGAAGAAGCGCTGCAAGGAAGATCAGGATGAAAAGGATAGTGACCTCACCCTTGTGCTTCTTGAGATTATTCTTAGCGATAAAAAACAATGAAAACATATCTTACCACCCCATGTTCGAAAGGAATGTGCGGAGAGCGACGTGACGCTCTCTGTCCGGGCCGTTATATGGTGTCAGTTCGATCTCGTCGCAGATCACGCCGTCTCTTAAATAGAGGACACGGTTTCCGCGCTCGGCGGCCGCAACGGTATGTGTGACCATGACGATGCTCTGGCCGCGGTTATTCATCTCAGTAAGTACATCGAGGACTGCGTTGGTGTTCTGGGAGTTAAGAGCACCTGTCGGCTCATCCGCGAAAAGCACTTCCGGGTCATTGATGACGGATCTTACGAGAGCGACTCTCTGCTGCTCACCACCACTGAGCTGGTTCGGGAACTTGCCGTAGCTGACTTCGGTGATGCCGACCTGGGCAAGGAGCTTCTTGGCCTTGGCGGCGAGTTCTTTTCTGTTCTTATGCTTCAGAAGGCCGCTGACCATGATGTTGTCGAGAACACTCATCGTATCATTCAGGTAATTCTGCTGGAAAACGAATCCGCAGTGGTTTCTTCTGAAGAGAGCGAGCTTGTCGTTGCTGTACTTGGAGATCTCTTCGGCGCCGTAGGAGATCGAGCCGAGGCTCGGACGATCCATGCCGGAGAGTGCGTACATCAGTGTGGATTTACCTGCACCGGAGTCACCCATGATGACGGTGAAGTCTCCCTTTCTGATCTGGATATTAAGGTTCTTCAGAACGTGCTGCTGGATGCTCTCATTACTGAAGGTCTTGCAGAGGTCCTTCGCCTCGAGGATCACTTCTTTGGTGTTGAGTGATCTTACATCCTGCATCTTCGTTTCTGTATCTGTGACATGAAATGTGGTCTGCATTTTCTTTTCTCCTTTTAGTTCATGTGTTTCTGTATCTTGTGTTTTTTCGGATCTGTCCCGGCGCGTCCGCCGGCTTTCTTTTCGATCTTACGATTCTAGTGTAGAACTTCTCCTTCGGGAATGCTTTACCCAAATCTTGTGCAATCCTTAACTGTTTCTTACAGGAAAGGAAACCATGTTTTTATCGGGTGGGAATCGGGTATAATATACGACATAAGGAGATTCTTCATATGCATTACAATTGTCTGATCATCGACGACGAGATCGAGCTTTCGAAAATGACACAGGAATACTTCGAGATGTTCGAGGTATCCTGCGCGTGCGTATCTTCTGCGGAAGAATGCAAGCAGTTCCTTTCAGAGAATACGGCCGATGTATTCCTTCTTGATATCAATCTCGGAAACGAGAGTGGCTTCTCTTTATGTAAAGAATTAAGAGAGAAGTATGATACGCCGATCCTCTTTATCTCCGCACGCCAGAGCGATGACGATGTGCTGGTAGCTCTCAACATCGGCGGCGATGACTATGTGAAGAAACCGTATACCCTGAGCGTCCTGCTGGCGAAAGTAAAAGTCCACCTCAAGCGCCTCGAGGCCCTGAAGAACCGAATGGCGGATCCTTCGGAAAAAGCACCGGAGACGAGTGCTTTTGGCGTAGACGAGGCGACGATGAGCGCGCACGTGGAAGGGAAAACGATCACCCTGAAGGCAAAGGAGTTTGCACTTCTGGCGTGCCTTTATGCCCATAAGAATACGATCGTGACCAAGGAGCAGCTCTTCGAGGAAGTATGGGGCGACAGCTTCTACAGTGACGGCACGCTGAACGTACATATCCGCAGACTCCGTGAGAAGATCGAAGAAGACCCGAACTCCCCGAAGTGGATCAAGACCATCTGGGGCACGGGATATAAGCTGGAGATCCCGTCATGAAGATACGGGTGATCGCTGTCATCTATATACTGGTGATCCTGATCGCGGGATTCTTCCTGTACCAGAAGATCGATCAGAAAGAGATCTTCGAGGTCGATATGCTTGCGCTGAATACAAACGCGTACGATATCGGAAAGAAACTGGATGCCGGTGAATCCGTTGAGAAACTTGAGGATGAGTATGACTGCTATATCGTGCTGACTTCAGAAGACCAGTACGAGTCTGAAAACTCCCTGTATATCAAGAAAGGTTATTCCGTCTTCGACTATACAAGTAATGGGGAGATCTTAGGAAAGATCGCGTTTCCGGCTAGAGAAAAAGAATTCGAAGCGAGAAGAGACAATGAGAAGAAGGTCATGATCCAGATCCTGATCATCGCTATGGCGGCAGGTCTCACGCTTCTGTTCTTCGTATGGTATTTCTTCGTGCGTCCTTTTAGGGATCTCAAGGTCTTTGCCGAACATGTCTCGAAGGGTAATCTCGATCTGCCGCTGAAGATGAGAAAACACAACTACTTCGGAGCTTTTACCGAGTCGTTCGACAGAATGCGTGAGGAGCTGAAGAAGTCCTCGGAGCGTGAGATCGAAGCGGACAGATCCAAGAAAGAACTCGTCGCGGAGCTCTCCCATGACATCAAGACGCCGGTCGCGACGATCCAGGCGACATGTGAAGTTATGGAGATGAAGTATAAAGACAAGGATCCGGATATCAACGAGAAGGTCGCGATCATCAAGTCGAAGGCAACATCGGTCGAGCATCTGATCGACAACATGTTCCGCGCGACCCTCGAAGAGCTCGAGGAACTGAAGGTCGAACCGAGGGAGGAGAGCTCCCTGATCCTCGGAGACATGCTCTCGGAGCTGCAGTTCTACGGAACGGTCGAGCAGAAGAACGAAGTACCGCAGTGTCTCATCTCTGTAGATAAACTCCGTCTCGAGCAGGTCATCAACAACATCGCCGGAAACTCCTTTAAGTATGCGGGAACGCCGCTGAAAGTAGAGTTCATATCGGATGAGAAGATGGTGCATATGCTGTTCATGGACAGAGGTCCGGGTGTTCCGGAGGAAGAGATATCGATGCTGACCACGAAATTCTATCGCGGAAGCGTCGCGTCCGGAAAGGACGGATCCGGACTCGGACTGTATCTGGCGTCAAACTTCATGGAGCGCATGGGCGGCGGCTTCGAGATACGAAACCGTGACGGCGGCGGACTGGTCGTCGAGATCGTCATAAAGAAAGTGTGATATGGAGCCGGTAGGAGAGGCAGGAGTGCTTTTCTACCGGCTTTCTGATGATAACATGACTTTAGTCATGTCCGAAATCGTGCCTTTTTTCACTTATCCCGTAGTAAAAGCACTGGTATGCTGATATCAGTGGAAAGCGGGAGCGCGTCCGGATTCCTCCGCGCAAATACCCCCCTCCCGCTTCCACAATAAACACATGAAATAACGGAGTGATACGGATGGAAACGATTCTGAAGCTTACGGACCTGACGAAAAAGTACGGAAACAAAGTCGTCGTCGACAATCTCAACATCGAGATCCAGAAAGGGGAGATCTTCGGCCTTCTCGGACCGAACGGCGCCGGTAAGTCCACCACGATGAACATGATCTGCAACATCGTGCGCCCGACGATCGGCTCGGTGGAATTTCTCGGAAAGGATTTCAGAAAGAATAAGAAAGAACTCAGCAAGCACCTCGGCTATATCCCGCAGGATCTTGCGATCCACGGCAGACTCAAGGCCTGGGAGAACGTCGAGCTCTTTACTTCGCTTTACGGTATCAAGGGAAAAGAACTGAAAGAGCGCATCGATGAGTCGCTCGAGTATGTCGGACTGATCGACAGAAAGAATGATTACGCGAAGACCTTCAGCGGCGGTATGAAGCGCCGTCTCAACATCGCGTGTGCGATCGGACATCACCCGGATCTTCTGATCTTCGACGAACCGACAGTCGGTATCGATCCGCAGTCGAGAAACTTCATCCTCGAGCGCATCAAGAAGTCGAATAAGAACGGCGCGACAGTTATCTACACTTCCCACTACATGGAAGAAGTCGAAGCAATCTGTACCAGGATCGCGATCATGGATAACGGCAAGATCATCGCGACCGGTACATCTGAAGAATTAAAGAAACTGGTAGTCGAAGACACATCGAGCATCACGCTCGAGGAAGTCTTCCTGACACTGACGGGAAAGAAACTGAGGGATATTTGAGCCATGATCCGCTATTTGATGAAAAACAATGCAAAGCTCATGGGCAGGAACTGGGTGAACGTTCTGCTGTTCGCCATTTGCCCGGTGCTCGTATCCGCTGTCCTGATCAGTGCTTTTTCCTCTCTGATGGAAAACTATCAGGCACACGGAGAATTCCGCTGCGGATACTCGATCGAAGAAGGAAGTCCGTGGGAAGCTTCTGAAGAAGCGCTGAAGACCGCGGGACAGCAAGGAGACATTCTCTTTATCGAACTCGAAGGCGGAGAGCCGGAAGACCTGATCTCCGAGAATGACCTCGCGGGATTTGTGAAGTTCGAAGGTGAAAAATACACGATCTACCGCGTGTCGGCGCATCCGACACAGGGCGCGGCGATCGAGTACTTCATGTCGATCTTCTGTGATGAGATGATGAATGCCGGATCCGGCATGAAAGGGGATTACTCGTACGACGGTGTGAAACTGGCTGTCGAGTATCCGTCCTTCGTAAAGGCGGTCGACTCGACAGGATACTACGGCATCGTGTTCGTCCTCTACTATTCCTGGTGCGCGATCATGTGCGCGGCGGGTCTTCTGACAAGTGAGAAGCGATACGGTATCCGGAGAAGATACACAGTGTCGGCACTCGGTGAAACACAGATCTATCTGGGAAGGTTCCTCCCGCTGGCGGTCGTGGTCTTCCTGGGAACACTTGTGGCCGCGATGCTGAACGCCGTTTTCTTCGGAACGGACTGGGGTAATTTCCTGTATGTCGCGGTACTGTTCCTGATCATGACAGCAGCGGCATCCGCACTCGGACTGATGTTCCAGAGCATCACGGATAACATGATCATCACGGTCATCCTGACGTTCTCACTGGTATGGACCATGGGATTCTTCGGCGGAAGCTTTGAGACCTACATGTTCTCAGATCACCCTGAGATCCTCAAGCAGATCTCGCCGATCTATCACTGCAACCGTGCGATGGTCGAACAGGCCGCTTCGGGCAGCAGCAGTTACTTCGGAAGCGCGCTTTTGTACTGTGCAGGCATCATCGTTATATGCTCGCTGATATCCATCGCGGCAAGTTCGATCAGAAGGAGGGGAAGAGCATGAGAACACTTATTAAATCCAGTCTCAAATTACTGTTTCGAAACAAGAGTTTCTGGTTCTTCCTCGTGATCGTTCCGATCCTCTCGACATTTGTTCTGCAGCAGCACCAGATGAACTCGATCTCGCTGTCGAAGCAGGCGGAAGGTACGGTAGCCGAACTGGGATCTGCAGATGAGAAGGTCGCGTACTATAGCGGGCAGGGTGCTTTTGTAGTCAAGGTCTACGACGCGTGCGGAAGTGATCTGTCTGAGTATATGCTGAAGAAGATCGCGAGCAGCGGTGCTTTTTCCGTCGTACGTGCCAAGGTGCCGGACATGGACAAGGCAGCATGCGATGAACACATCGATCATGATGGTGAGTTTGACAGAATGGGAGCGGCGCTCTACATTCCGAAGGATTTCGACCAGATGATGAGTGAAGGAAGAGAAGACCAGGCGCTGACCTGCTACGTTCTTTCCGAAGACGGACGCTTCGAGATGCTCGATTATTCTTTGCGAAAAGAACTCGCGTCGATCAAGTCCGAAGTCGCGGAGAAAGGTGTAACGGAAGCGGCAAACTACCTGAATGCCAGATTCGAAGCGATGCCGGAAAAACAGATCGTCAAGCTCTCAAGCGGATCTTCCAGATCGCTGACACAGGATCAGGAAAACAGAAAGACTGCGATCGGATACGCCATCGCGTTCATGACCCTCGGATATGTATTCTGCGGCGTCTTTATCGCGCACACGGTCATCAAGGATGAGCATGACAAGGTCCTTACTAGACTTCGTCTGACAGGCATGTCCTCATATACATATTTCACGTCGAAGTTTGTGATCAGCGCGATCGCGACGTTCCTGATGACGGTCGTTCTGGGAATCTTTTCACTGGTGATCGGTGCGGAGAAGTTTGGTATCGGCAGAGCAAAGTTCCTCCTGATGATGTTCCTTCTCGGCCTGATCTTCAGTTCCATCAGCCTCGTGATCGGTGTCATCCTGGGCGACGTGATGAACTCGAATATTGCAGCGTTCGCGCTCTTCTCAATGTCATCACTTCTGGCCGGAACTTTCTTCCCGCTGGACGGCACATCCAGCCACATCAAAGCCATCTCGTCGATGATGCCGCAGAAGTGGTTCCTGGACGCGACCGAAATGCTCTTTGTCGGTGACAGAAAAGCCTATCTGGTCCTCCTGGCAGTTACCTGTTCTTACCTGATCCTCGCGCTGAGTATAGGCGGTGTAGGAGTCAAGATCCGTAACGGTGAAGAGTAGACGGATCACTGTGCGATCAGAAAAGGAAAAGAAACTGAAGAGGGCGGGAAGAAATTCTTCCCGCCCTCTTCGCATATGGCAGATTTCGGATATTGTTAATATACATGTTCGACAGTTCCGAAGAAAATCGGAAGTCTGGTTTCCAGATCGATGATCGCATAAGCGAAAGGACGGTCGCAGATCACTTTCCTTTTCATTACCACATCGTTGTGCTCCATGATCACACCTGTGGAAGCTGCCGCCTTAGTGCCCTCGGCATTTACTTCGATCTTTGTCTTATGGATCACGTCACTGATGAAAAGAGGTGTAAGGTTACTCATATTCCCGAAGTCAGCTCTGGTAGCATCGAAGGCAAGCGGCATGCCCATATCTTTCAGGATATCTCTGAGGGATGTGGAGTACTCACTCGTAAACTGCGGGAACGCGTATTCAACATCATCCGAACAGCCGCCGCTTACGAAATCCCAGTAATCTTCCGCCGTCATATCAGCGATGAATTCATTGATGTCGACGTTCGAGTAATCCGGTTTAGTCTCCTCTTTCTTCGAAGAGCCGGAAGAGCCGAGAAGCAGTTCGAGATCATCAAAATCACTCTCAGGTGCACCCGGAAGCATTACTACGAAAGCATACTTTCCACCTTCGTACATCTTGTAGAAACCGGTGGCCTTATCGTTAGACAGATAGGTGACATCATTCTCGCCGCAGAGGAATGTACAGAATTCATCGGTCCCATCACCCCTCCGGAATTTCATTGATTTCGTATCTTTGACTTCGAATTTCTTTTTCCATTTCGCGTCAAAAGCGAGTGCGTTAGCAAGCACCATCTTGTCTTCTGAATGCAGTTCATCGAGCAGCTTATTGATCATTCCGTTCGTGTTTTCGTGTACCCAGGAGTTGATCTCCTTGACTCCGGTGGAATTGAAGGGGACTGCGCCGACCTGCGCGTCGAAATTCTTCTCGACGTACTTCAGGAAGTTTTTGTAAACGGCGCCCTTCGAATCTTCATTGATCCAGACGGAGTTAGCGGCTTTCAGCTGGTCGCTCTCTATCTGAGCCAGACGGTCAACGGCGAACAGAAAAGCATCTTCCTTATTCGCACCCGGCACGAGGGTTTCAAGCATCTGGTCGAGAGTATCACCATCCGCACCGGCCGCGGTCATTTCAAGCGCGAAAAGCACTGAGTCAGGGGAGACCATGAAGTTTTCTTTTCCAGAGTTTTCCGCACACCGGTTGATCATTCCGATCGCGAACTCGGAGTATGCTCTCTTGAGTTCTTCGTCACTTGATTTGTTTTTGTAACTCTTGGAGGAAGCCAGTTCATATATGGCCGTATTACTATTGTCCTGCTTGATCGTTTCGATATTCGATTTCGATTTTGTTCCCTTCGAACAGCCGGTCGCAGTAGCAAGAAGCAGGGAAGCGGTAAGCGTCGTGGCGATCAGTTTCTTCACTTTCATAGTTTCACCCCTTAAGTCTCATTTACTAATTAGACGACGAGGATAAGGATTTTGTTGCGCATTATGCTATATGATGAAGTAAAATATTAATGGCGGCGGACGAGTGCTTTTGAAGCGGGATCTGACGCCGAGTCTGGACCGGTGGGGAGAATCTTTTGGAACGGTTGAAGAATCATTATTTTGTGCTGGTGCGCATCTTTCTGATGATCACCTTCGGCGCATATGGTTTTGTCGAGAGACAGGACGATGCGCAGGTAGCTGCGTGGGTGCTTCTTCTGGTCGCGATGTATCTTGCTTCCATGTGTTGCTTCGAGCTGGTTCCCAGGAAATATAAGTTCATTTTCCTGGCTTGTTCCGCCGGCATATTTACAGCTCTGATGGTTCTTGGTGAGACCGGGTTTATGCTCCTGGGATTCATCATTGTATACGATTTCCTGTCACTCTTTGAATCTCTTGACGCGAGGATCTATCTGATTCCGATCGCGGGTTTTGTAATTCCGGGTCCGATCAGTATCGTGACGCGGCTGATCGCGGTATCTCTTACGGCGATCGTTTATCTCCAGCACAACTACGTCATCCGCTCGTACAGGAAACAGATGCTCGAAGATACCATCAACGAACAGAACCTCAAACGCGATATGCAGCAGAAAGAATACGCGGCGAAGATGGAGCAGAGAAGAAGCATGATCATGGCGGAGAACCAGATCCTCGAACATCGCGCGTCGCTGTCGCAGACGCTTCACGATAAACTCGGGCACAACATCAATGGATCCGTGTACCAGCTTGAGGCGGCCAAGGTCCTGATGGAGAAGGATCCGGAGAAATCCGAGGCCATGATCCAGGCGGTCATCGACCAGCTCCGCGGCGGTATGGACGAGATCCGCGGGATCCTGAGGAAAGAGCGTCCGGAGAAGAGACAGCTTACGATGCTCCAGCTCTATAAGCTCTGTGAGGACTGCAATTCCAAGGGAGTTCAGACCGAACTGACGACCGAGGGAGAGACCTCGAATATCCCGGATAAGATATGGGAAGTCATTCTGGATAATGCTTTTGAAGCGGTATCCAATTCCATGAAATACAGTAAGTGCAGCCGTATCGATATCCAGCTCGTTGTCATGGCGCAGCGGGTCCGTGTCAGTATCGCGGATGACGGTATCGGATGTACGGAGATCAAGGACGGCATGGGCATCTCGGGCATGCGTCAGAGAGTCAGGGAATGTAACGGCACGATCTCGTTTGAGAGTGTTGCCGGATTTAAAGTGACGATGCTGCTGCCACTGAAGGAGGAGTGAAGATGGAGAAGATAAAGGTCATCATCGCGGATGACAGTGATTTTGTAAGAGACGGCATGAAGATCATCCTCGATGTGGATGACGACTTCGAGGTTCTGGGATGCGCGAGCAACGGCCGGGAAGCGATCGAGATCGCCGAGAAGAATAAACCGGACGTATTCCTCATGGACATCCAGATGCCCGTGATGGACGGTATCGAAGCGACTGCCGAGATTGTCGAGAAAGATCTCGGAAAGGTCCTGATCCTTACGACTTTCGATGATGATGATCTCGTCCGGAAAGCACTCGGAAACGGCGCGAAGGGCTACCTCATCAAGAACCATACACCGGATCATCTCAAACAGATGATCAAGTCCGTCTATAACGGTACAGGAGTTATGGAAGAAAACATCCTCGAGTCGATCAGCAAGTCGGCGAATACTTCGCCGGCAGGGAAGGGCTTTGACGAAAGCGGCTACACTGAGCGCGAACTCGAGATCGTGCGTGCCGTTGCTGACGGGTTGTCGAATAAAGAGATCGCGAGCAAACTCTTCATCTCTGAGGGTACAGTAAAGAACTACATCACATCGATCCTCGCCAAGGAAGGCCTGTCCCACAGAACAGCGCTTGCGGTATACTACATTACAGGCAAGAAGTGATATTTGATTGAAGGTGAGATAAATATGGGTATTGAAGATTTTCTTAGTTCCGGTAATCCGAGACTGGACCAGCAGCTGAAGTTTACGGCCGAGATCGATAAGATGACAGAGGTGTACCGCCGCACGATGCTGATCAGCGGTGTCCGTCATGAGAATGATGCGGAGCACTCCTGGCATATCGCAGTTATGGCGCTTCTTTTCAAGGAGTACTGTGTCGAGGAGCCGAATGTCGAGCGTGCGATCAAGATGCTGGTCGTTCATGATCTCATCGAGATCTACGCGGGCGATACCTTCGCATATGACGTAAAAGGAAACGAGAGCAAAGCCGAGCGTGAAGCGGCCGCTGCCGATAAGCTCTACTCCCAGCTTCCGCCGGAGCAGGGCGCCGAGCTTCGCGCGCTCTGGGAAGAATTTGACGCGATGGAGACAGTGGACTCCAAGTATGCGGCATGTCTTGACCGTACCCAGCCTCTTCTGCACAATACACTGACCGAAGGTCATACCTGGCGCGACGGCGGCGCGGTAAGATCGCAGGTTGAAGCCCGTGCGCAGATCATCAAGGAGTTCATGCCGGAAGTATACGCGTGGATCATGAAGAATCTCGACCGTGGTGTCGAGAAGGGCTGGCTGAAAGAGTAAATCACTTATCTTCAGACAGAAGACGCAGGATCTCCATGTATGTTTCAGCGGTGGCTTCTTCCCAGCGCTTGCAGGTCCTCTCCGCGACTTCTTCGGATGGTGCTGCCATGCGGAGCGCGAATGTAGTCGAACCGCGCTCGATCAGACGGAGATCGACATACCATGTACCCTCATCATTCGGGGCATACTCGGCATATACGCTCTGCGACTCGTTGGTATCATGCTGCCAGTTGCGGGATGCGGAAGTCAGATATGCGCGGATCGCCGGAGGAACTGAAGGGAGAAGTCTGTCGAGGATCTCCTTTCCGGCAGGAGTGAGATAGCAGGAGAGAACCGGCTTTCCGGCCGCGTCCTTGCGAAGTTCGCCTTTTCGGACCATCTCAGTCATAAGCTTCTTGGAAAGAAGCTCGGATTTCGCCTGGCTGTACGAGAAAAAGTCCATATACAGAGATTCCAGAGCACAGTCCATCAGCTGGGAAGACGAGATATCGTCCACCTTGGAAAGGATGTAAAGGATGATGATCTTGGAATTTGTTGAATCAGTTTTCTCCATGCAAAACTCTCCGCGTGTAAAATCGTGTTTCCCATTATAAGTCATAACGGAGAAAGATGCCATTTGGATTTGAAGATGACTCTTCGAAAAGCACTTTTAACTTAACCGATTTCGATTTCATTTTTTCTTGACAAAAGTCAGAAAGCGTTCGTTTTCTGATGATTTATAGCGCGAAAAAGATGCTTTTCACGGAATTTTGACAATTCAAACGCGGATTTAATGCTATACTATACGCGGTGTTGAGGACACCGAATCTGACATAAATGAGAATGAGGAGAAACTTTTATGATTAGTCTTGATACTTCCAACATTATGCCTTTTATTTCCGAAGGCGAGATGGAGAAGATGCTGCCTCAGGTTGAAGTAGCTCACAACATGCTCCACAAGAAGACAGGTCCCGGCAGTGACTTCCTGGGCTGGGTCGAACTCCCGAGCAAGTACGATAAGAATGAATTCATCCGCATTAGAAAAGCAGCGGCCAAGATCAGAAAGGATTCTGATGTTCTTCTGGTCATCGGTATCGGCGGTTCCTACCTCGGTGCGAGAGCTGCGATCGAGCTTCTTTCCCACTCCTTTGCAAACGTTGCACAGAAGAAGGTTAGAAAGGCTCCGATGGTCCTGTTCTGCGGTAACTCTATCAGCGCTACATATCTCGCTGACCTGATGGATCTTCTCGAGGGTAAGAGAGTTTCCGTCAACATCATTTCCAAGTCCGGTACAACAACAGAGCCGGCGATCGCTTTCCGCATCATCCGCGCTTACATGGAAGAGAAGTACGGTAAGGAAGAAGCAAGACAGAGAATCTACGCAACAACAGATAAGGCAAAGGGAGCTCTTAAGGGCCTCGCAACTAAAGAAGGCTACGAGACATTCGTAGTACCGGATGACGTCGGAGGACGTTTCTCCGTTCTGACAGCTGTTGGTCTTCTGCCGATCGCTGTTGCAGGTATCGACATCCGTCAGCTCATGACAGGTGCCCGTGACGCGAGCCGTGATTTCAAGAAGGTAGAGATGGAGAACGACTGCTACAAGTACGCGATCGCCAGAAACTGCCTCCTGCGCCGCGGTTACACAACAGAAGTCATGGTCAACTACGAGCCTTCTTTCCACTTCATGACAGAGTGGTGGAAGCAGCTCTACGGTGAGTCCGAGGGTAAGGACGGAAGAGGTATCTTCCCGGCAGGTGTAGATAACACCACAGACCTCCACTCCATGGGTCAGTACATCCAGGATGGTAAGAGAATGCTCTTCGAGACAGTTGTTGTTATCGATAAGGCACGCCGTTCCTTCACGATCCCGAACGATCCGGAGAACCTCGACGGCCTGAACTTCCTGTCCGGTATGGATATGAACGAAGTTAACCTCAAGGCAATGCAGGGTACTGTTCTTGCTCACGTTGACGGTAAGGTTCCGAACCTCATCATCCACGTTCCGGAGCTCAACGAGTACTGGCTCGGTCAGCTGATCTACTTCTTCGAGAAGGCATGCGGTATTTCCGGTTACCTCAATTCCGTAAATCCGTTCAACCAGCCCGGTGTTGAAGCTTACAAGAAGAACATGTTCGCTCTTCTCGGTAAGCCGGGTTATGAGGCTGAGAAAAAAGCACTGGAGAAGCGTCTGAAGAATAAGTAATTTCATGTGATCTCAAAAAGGCCCCGGAAGTTCTTCCTGTTGGAACTTTCGGGGCTTTCTTTTTTGCTGTAAAATGTAGTAAACCAGCCGTAAGGAGAAACAGATAAGTAAATGAAGAACTATCCTGTTCCGCTTAGTAAATCCGACCTGATGTCCGTCGAGAGCCCCGCCAGATACGTCGGTGGTGAGTTTAACGCCATCATCAAGGAAGATATGATGGAGGAGATCGAGAAGACGGGGAAGACATCCTACGTCCGATTCGCTTTCTGCTTCCCGGATATCTATGAGATCGGCATGAGTAACCTCGCGCTGCAGATCCTATATCACGTTCTGAATGAAAGTGATTTTGTCGCGTGCGAACGTGCTTTTTCACCATGGCTGGATATGGATAAGATCCTCCGCGAGAAGAAAATCCCGCTGTATTCGCAGGAGACGAAGACGCCTCTTTGCGACTTCGATATCTTAGGTTTCACGCTCGGTTACGAGATGTGCTTCACCAATGTCCTTCAGATGATGGACCTTGGCAGGATCCCGCTTCTTGCCAGGGACCGTGGCGAGGATGATCCGGTCATCTGCTGCGGCGGCCCGGTCGCGTATAACGTTGAGCCGATGGCTGATTTCTTCGACATCGTCATGATGGGTGAAGGCGAGGAGATGATCCTCGAGGTCAGTAAGAAGGTCCATGAATACAAGCTTTCGAAAAGCACTTCTACTCCGATCTCCCGTGCACAGCTTCTTCGAAACTGCGATGAGATCGAAGGTGTCTATGTGCCTTCGCTCTATACTGTGACCTACGATAAGAAGACCGGCGCGACAGTCGTTCCCGCCGATGATTCCGTAAAGAAGGTCATTAAGAAACGTATCATCACAGACCTCGATACCTGCTCGTATCCGACATCTCCTGTCGTATCGAATATGCGTGTCGTTCACGACCGCTGCTACCTCGAAGTGTTCCGCGGCTGTATCCGCGGATGCCGTTTCTGCCAGGCCGGTTTCATCTACCGTCCGGTAAGAGAGAAGTCCGTCGAAGTGCTCTGCGAACAGGGACGACAGCTCGAGAAGAATACGGGCTACGATGAGATGGGTCTTCTGTCTCTCGCGACATCAGACTATACGGAGTTCCCGGCACTGGCCGAGAACCTGCTGGAGACCTTTGAAGGCCATCACACGAGCCTGAGCCTACCGTCACTGCGACTTGACTCGTTCTCCCTGGACCTCATGGAGAAAGTGCAGTCAACGAGAAAATCCGGTCTGACATTCGCGCCGGAAGCAGGTACCCAGAGACTTCGTGATGTCATCAACAAGAACATCAGAGAAGAAGATATCTTCTCCGCGCTGCGCCTCGCTTTCATGGGCGGATGGAGCACGGTAAAACTTTACTTCATGCTCGGTCTTCCGACGGAGACAGATGAGGATGTACTGGGTATTGCGGATCTTGCAAAACGTATTGAGAAGCTCTACTTCGATGTCGGACGTGAGACCGGCCAGAAGATGCGCCGTCCTGACATCACGGTCAGTACTTCGCTCTTTATCCCGAAGCCGTTTACACCGTTCCAGTGGGAACCGCAGAATACGAAGGAAGAACTGATGAGAAAACAGAGCCTTCTGAAGGATAACCTGCGTTCCAGAAATATCCACTACGCGTGGCATGATTTTGATTCATCCGTCTGGGAAGTCGTTCTCGCCAGAGGCGACAGACGCCTCGCACCGGTGCTTCTCGAAGGGTATCAGACCGGTCATTTCTTCGATGCGTGGGATGATCACTTCCGCTTTAAAGACTGGGTGGAGATCCTCGAAAAGCACGGCCTTACGATCGAGGATTTCAGCCGTGAATTCTCTGAAGAAGAGACACTTCCATGGGACCATGTCAGCGTCGGCGTAAACAAGAAGTTCCTGTTGTCCGAGCGTCATAATGCACATGCGGAGAAGACGACCCCGTCCTGCCGTGAGCACTGCTCAGGCTGCGGTGCGGCGACATTTGGCGTCGGCGAGTGCTTTGCTAAGAGAAACGCCGCTTCCGATAAGAAGGAAGGAGGTTCTGAAGATGCTGCAGAGTGAACGTGAGAAGATGATGACCATGCAGGCGCACCAGACGGCATACGTCCAGCGCGCGTCATTTACCAGAGACGGCGCGACCGCTTTCCTCGGGCACCTCGACCTGATGACTTGCTTTGAGAGAGCCGCGAGAAGAGCGGGTCTTCCGATCCTTTATTCCCAGGGCTATAACCCGCGTCCCATGATGGTCTTCGCGCTTCCTCTCGGTGTCGGTATCGAGACGAGATGCGACTATCTGGACGTGTCGCTGCAGTGCCCCTATGACGCGGATCAGTTCGTAAAAGAACTAAATGAATATCTTCCGACGGGTGTCCGTCTCCTGTCGTCCAAGCAGATCCCTGAGCCGAAGGACAGTATCATGTCGATCGTGACTACCGCGTCCTACCGCTTCGAGGCCAAGGGCATCAGAGAAGCGATGGAAAAGGCGATGAAGGAAGAGACCCTGATCGTGACGAAGATGGCGAAGGGGAAAGAGAAGCAGACGGATATCCGTCCGCTCCTGATCTCGCTTTCACAGGCCAGCGACGGAGATCCGGACAGTGTGGATTTCTACGCGTATGCGGGCTCCGAAAGAAATGTAAGACCGGACCTGATCCTCACCAGCTTAAGTAAATACTGCGGCATGGATCCTGACCGTGCCGAGAACACGAGAGTGATCAGAACGGGCCTTTATTCCGGCGAGTATCCGCGCATCGTACCGATTTCCGAAGTCGAAGTGCGGTGAGTGCTTTTCGCGTATGGTAAATATGCGCAAAGGCTCGCGGCATTGTATTTTCGCGAGGTTTCGTGTAAAATTTCTGGTATGTGGGGAGGATTAGAGGATGGAACCGCTTGAACAAGATTTCGCAGCAAGTCTGCTGAGTATTTTCGATAATGTCCTTTTGACCGAAGAAATGGCCCTTTCGAAGGGTTATTTTTCCGACCTTTCCATCGCGGAACTTCACACGATCAACGCGATCGGCCCGTACGAGGCCAGAACGATGACCGAGACCGCGAATATCCTCGGTATCACGATCGGTACGCTCACTGTTGCAGTCGACCGTCTGGTAAAGAAGAAATATGTCGAGCGCCAGCGCGACGAGAAGGACCGCCGTATCGTGCGTATCTCTCTGACGCGTCAGGGCAAGCTCGCTTACCGTATGCATTCCAAGTTCCACAGAGTCCTTGCCAAGCGTATCTTTGACCCGCTTTCCGAAGAGGAGAGAAGGATCCTGACCAA